>JAGHBG010000105.1 GCA_021161105.1 Thermotogaceae bacterium
ATAAAAATTTTTAAATACGTCAGAGATGCTCATGGATTTTATATCTATCTTGTTCATTCCATTTCTCCTTGGCTATAAGATGCTGTAACTAAAGTAGTATCCTTTGTTTGTGCAAGCGAAGCACAATAGAATTTTTCCTTTGTTCTAATGTTCAGATATTTCAAATATTGGCTCAGCTTTATCCCAAATGACTAAAAGATCAATCATATCTTTGAGCAATTGCGGGTAGTCTTTGACATCCATATCGTCATATCTCATATAAGTAGCTTGAACCTTTCCATACTTTTCAGCTTGGCTTTTGGAAACACCTGAAATCCCTTCGAGTTCCGGATTTACCCTAATGATTTTCCCAATATCTGGGTTAAGAGTGCATACAATAAACTCATTTTCCTTGAATGTTTTGTGTTCTTGTTTTTCTTTGCCGGTCTTGTCTGGTTTATCCTCTGGAAAACCAATCGGATCTACATCATGAACCACTACATAAGGAATCTCAAATCTGTTAAGTACTCGCATAAAGATATGTATATTATTCTTGCCGCCACATTCAGCTATAGATATATTGTTTGCCGCAAAGTCATATTTCTTGTCCAATTCAGATAGTGCGGAAGCGCAGAATGGGATCATGAACTTTTCGGTATCACCTTCAACAAGTATTACTTTCTTTGCAAAAAACATTTCACTTCTTGACAGATCGAATAAACTTAAACTACGAAAAACTTTTCTAAGCCGCGTTTTGCTTTTTTCATCTTCAGCCTCAAATATGTCTCCAACATACTGGATGGCGTCAGTCGGACCATTATTCTCTCTTTTCACAATGGCAAGGTTATTATAGTTATGCATATTCACAAAAAAGTTCGAATGAGTACTCAATATTACCTGATCGGTCTGAGAAATACCCGTTAGGACATCAACCATCTTGCGTTGGCCATTCGGATGCAAATATAGCTCAGGTTCCTCTATCGCAAGAATAAAGTTTTTGATGGATGCCTCTCCATCTTCCACACCCTCCAAAGTATTAAGGAATTTAGCATACGCTCGTATATAGGCAAAAACCAAGGCTCGTTGAAGGCCGTGACCTTTTGAATCTATGCTTGTTGGAATTGAATCGTTGATCTTGATAATAGTATCTTTGAACAAGTCGACAAGCTCAGGTGTTACTATTTCTATCTCCACTGTAGTATCAGGCATATTCTCGCTAATCATGTCAGAAATAGTTGATTCAAGATCCTTAATTTCCTGTAGTCGATTAAGGTCATTCCCCCCAGAACTTCTATTGAGATATTTTTTTAGGCCATCGATCTGTTGTTTGACATCCTCGAACTTCGGGTTTTTGCTAATTATTTTATTAGTTAGATCATTTATGAGCTTGCCAAAGACTGTTTGTTGTGTAGTTTTTGATTCTTCTTGTGCATCCTTGACTGCCGGAACAAGATAAAATCGGGGCAAGAGACTCGCGAATACTTCCTTGTACCCTCCCGGGTTTGGACGCCAACCAGGTTCTCCTAATTCCACGAGACCGTTTTCTATATGTTCTTTCACGCCGTTTTTGTAAGATGCTTGGGTAATTGTTCCTGTCTCGGTCTTGAAATAATCAGGAAGTTCATTTTCCTCCACTATTTTTTTTATATCTGATTTATACTCATCAAAGTTATCAAGATCAAAGTGTCCTTCAACCGGTTTGGCCTGCCATCCAAAAAACTGCATTGCGTATTTATCGGAGTCTACTTCTTGTTGAATAACCTTTTTTACCTTTATTTCACCATTATATATCCAGTGCTGGAGAACTCTGTGTTCTTCCTCAGCCTCATCTAAACGGTTGAAGGTCAGAATAATCGAAATTGGAATGGAGCATTCCTTGAAAAAGAAGCATTCCTCATCAATCCCTCTCACTGATTCTTGATAAAAAAGCTGCAACGCTCTCAATATATTTGATTTCCCGGAATTGTTTTCGCCAATCAATACCAGCAACTTGTCAATGGTGAGAGATAGATTTTCAATTGTCCGGAATTTTTCAATTTCAATTCGATTAAGTTTCATAACCCATTCCTTTCTGCACAAGAAAGAAAACGAGAAAATGGAGAAGCAAGATGGGAGTCTATAGTTTATGACGAAAATATAGGCGCAATCCCCTTTCATCTTACATGAGGAAAGTTTTTATTTCTCTGCTGCCAGACCCCCTTTATTGCTTTGCCTACCTTTAAAAATTCCTCATAAGTGAATTTGTCACTTTTGGCATTATTACAAATGGCACACGATAGTACGCAATTCTGGATGTTGTAACCTTGGTTATTATCTTTGCGATCTACTTCTAATACTTTTCCTCTCTTATCCCCATAGAAGCCACCCCATATTTTCATGAAATCACTTTCACTGATTCCACAATAATGGCAGAACTTGCCATCTCTGATATATAGTTTATTGCGTATTTCATTCTTTGTCATCTTATTGCAATTTCAGTGGCTTTGCCTTTTCGTCATCTTCCCAAACAGCCCATATTCCCTTAAATGTGAATCCATGTTTTTGAATTGTAGGAACCATTGCCGATATATCGTTTTTTTCGGCATAATGGGGCATATGAATGAGCAATATAATCTCGCTTGCTCCGCTATAATTTTTCTTTTGTTTTTTTTCAATTGCTAGAAATAATTCATTCTCGGGATCACAGGGAATTAAATCCAAGTCATTATAATTGTTCATTTCCTTCATTATTTCTTGATTCACCGCACGAACTACCTCGGATAGCATCTCTCTACCATTTATGAACTTCAGGTCTGGAAATTCGTTTTCTTTTCTATTTTGCAAATAATACTCGTCAACACGAAAAGTAGTGTGGTTTTGACGATTATATTCAGCGATAAAAATCTCGCCGATCTTTTTTTCATCATCTTTTTTACTCATTACGATCTTACCTTCTTACGCTTCCCTCTACAATGGCGATTTCTTCTGTTGTTAGATCGTAAAGTTTATACAC
>JAGHBG010000030.1 GCA_021161105.1 Thermotogaceae bacterium
CCTTGTTGTTTTTGGGATCTATAATTGGGATTTTCAGCATTTTGATCTTTCCTGGATAGATAAGAATACCCTCAATTTGAGCATTTTTAAAATACTTAAACTCTCTCAAGTCTAGGATATAGCCTAGAATTTTATAAATATCTTTTAATCTTGGCAGTTTTTGGTTTTTCTCATCTACTCTGAATTTGATATCGCCTAGAAGAATTTTCTGGATTTCTCCTTTTTCTTTTTTAATTATTAGGAGATCGGGCTTTACTCTGATTTTTTTGACATCTTCTGGTAGCTCTTGTATCGATTCGATCAAGCTTTTTAGATATAAGGAATCAACACGAGGTTTAAACCTTAATTCCCAGACTACCCTAATTTCAGTATCTCCCTTTGAGAAAATGAAGCTTGCACGTGCTTTTCGGTTGTATTCTCTTACTTTATTTCCTAGAATTAGACTCTCCTTTTTTAATATGTATCCTTGTTTTTGAAGCGAATCTAGAATTCTTGAAATTGCCCAGGCTTCATACAAATATGCAAAATTCAGAAGGGGATATTCCAAACCCTCTTCAGCGATTTCTAAGGTAGTTTTTGAAAATAGTAGCTTTGTTATTTCTTTATATACCTCTAATGTCTTGAAATAATAGGGATTTTGTTGGGTTAAAACTCTTTGTTGAAGTTCCGCTACGTTTAGAGGCGTTTGATGGAAAAACTCCCATAGGTGGAATCTATTTAAAAATGAAAGTGCTTCCTTTTCTATTTTTCTCACTCTCATTTTTATACTTTTCTCTCGGCTGGAGTGATAAAGGAGCTCCGATTCGAGAATTATAAAATAAAACGCTTGGAACAACATTTTGTTCAAATATGTGTCATATGTGAAAGTATTTTGATGAAACTCTAGATACGGATAAAAGGGGAGTTTATTGGATAGTTTTGTAGTAGACCCAAAATATGATGTTCTTTTTAACAAATCTTTGTGCACTGGTCCATAGTTGAATAGTTTAAGACAGAACTCTTCTAGCATTCTTAGGTACTTCTCTAATGCTATTACCAAAAATTCAATTGACCATGGTCTTTGCTTTAGGACAATCTTAAATACTTCTGAAGCTTGAATCTCTTTTGTTTCTTTAACTAGCATTGTAATTAGGTTTCCAATATCTCTCAAAACTTTTTGCTGAACAAATTCATATCCTTGTTCAGGAGTGTCTGTTTTGTCAAAGAGCTTTTTTGGGACTACTTTAATTTGCTCTTCCTTTTTTGGAAGCGTAACTCTAATGGTTCCAAATAGATTTTTCAACGAAATTGAGATTTTGTTTTCTCCAACTTGAGAAATTCTAACATATGGCAGAGAAAGAAACTCTCTTAGAGGTTTTCCGTTTATGGTAACATTGCTAATTAGGCCTAGGTCAATCTGGTACTCTTCATCATCCCATGTTATTTTTTGACCGTTATTCGAAAGCTTGGATGGCACTGTTTAACACCCGAAGTTTTCTAACAGCTTTCTCTAATTCGAATTCTTGCAAAACTTTTTCAACTTTCTTGAATAGAATGTCATTCTCAAAAAATGGTAAGAGCACATTTGCTACAGCTTCCTCTATAGCTTCTTTTGGGTTCTCAAAGTTTTGTGAAAACAGAAGCAAATCTTTTAGTACCCCGATACCAAGTTCTTTGATTTTGTTTATTTCTCTAAATATAGAAATCAAAACAGTTGCAATTCCATCTCTTTCTGGACTATTTAGCTCATATCCGATTGTGTTTAAAAAAGCCTTATAATTGCTTTCGATTATCCTTAAAGTGTCTTCTGTTGTTGTTATTTCAATAAATAAGAACCTTCTCCTTAATGCATCTCCAAGTTTGAACAAGAATGTTTTGTCATAACTATTTAGGGTTCCTATTATTCTGAAGAAGTTGAGTTTTTCAAGAAGTTCCTCTTCGGGTATTTCCAAGTCTGTTTCTCTTTGTATAATATCTTTAATAGAGCTAACATCTTGTATTCTGTGCTCTTTTTCTAAATATGTGAAGAATACTCCCAAAGCAGTATCTATTTGAGTTCTGTTAATTTCGTCTAGAATTAGAACTTTCTTCTCGTTTATTGCTCTTATTAGGTATCTGGGCTCTTTTTCGTAATAAAGCGTTCCATTATTTGTTCGTGGCACTATCCTAGCAACTAAATCAAAAAAGTCAGTACCGCTGTGAACAGTATAAAGAATATATCCATTGCCATTGTTTTCCCTAGAATATGCTTCAGCTAACACTTTCGCTAAGACGGTCTTTCCACTTCCAGGTGGTCCGTATAAAATTATGTTTTTTCCTCTTTTTAGTTCGTTGAGTGCTATCCGAAGCTCATTTTGGTAAATTTTCTTCAATAGTTCGATATAAGGATCATAAGTTTTTACTTCATATCGCTTTAGGAAGTTCATATAACTTCCGTACTTTGCTTCTATTCTTCTAATGCTTTCTTCATTTATCGGCGATAACCCTTGCGGAACAAAGTTTAACTTATAGCAATGTTCTATGTTGAATTCTTTTGGGGGTATTTTTATTTCTCTTGGATAATCTATGAAATATATGAGTTCCCATGTTCTGCCTTCTTTGTCCTCTCCCCACAAAAATTTTGCTAGTTTTTTATCTCGAAGTTTGTACTGGACTTTACCCCAATATTTGAATATTTGCCCTTTTACGTAGAATATGCATATATCTCCTATTTCCATATTTTTCCAGTTGTTTTCATTGTTTTTGCCTGGTACTGCACCCCATAGGTAATATGGCCCCTCCCCTAAATTTTGTTTGATTTTTTCAGCATCTTGGGGATTGGTTATATTCATCAAAATTTCTTCATAAGAAACAGGGTTTTCTATTGTCCGCTTTAAATGTTCGGTAGGTTCGGGCCCAGCGGCCGCAACTATCCACACTTTCATTGTTTCATCAACTCCGTGTATTTTACGTATCTCCCTTTTACTTTATCCACTGGATATTTTTCCTCATTTTTCTTTATCTTTTCTAAAATCGCTTCCTCTAGGTTAATTCCTAGCTCATTTGCAAGTAAGAGAAGATATATGGCAACGTCTGCTAACTCTTCTGCAATTTTTTCTTTTGTTTTATCCTCTTGTATGGATTGGATAATTTCCTCATCAGTTTTCCATTGAAAGTGCTCGGAAAGTTCTCCCAGTTCTATCAGAAGAGATATTATCAGATTTTTTGGAGTATGGTACTTTTTCCAATCTCTTTCGTCCCTAAATTTCAAAATTCTTTCTATAAGCTCATTAAGCTCAGTCATCATGTTTACACCTATGCAATTTTAATTTTGGGAGTTTATATAAATTACGAGGTCATGTTTCGAATTCAGAAGAAGATATGTGGGTCTTTAAGAATTAATAGCCCCTATTTAGCTAAACTGTTTTATGTTAATTTACAGAATTTTTGCTCAGGTACCAATTTATAAAAAGTGAGAGATTGTTATTCAAAATTGGAAGTTTTTAAAGCTCCTCCACAAGCCCCCTCAACTTCTCCTTCCCCTCGTTCAAGATCGGCTTTCCGTGACTTGGCAACAAATGCACAAAATCAACGTCCAAAAGCCTTCTTATGGCTTCCCTGTTCTTCATTGGGTCGAGAGAATAATGATGTGGGATCTCTTCCAGCTTTCCATTCTCTTCCATAACCAAATCCCCAACAAAGAGGGCCTTTGTTTTTAGATCTAGCAGGCAAATACTTCCCGGGGTATGCCCCGGAGAATGGATAACTTTAACCCATGAAACTCGTCTCCATCGTTCAGCTTTATTTCCACGTCAACCGGCTCGATCTCACTTCTGAAGGTTTTCTCTCCCTTCAAATAGGGCACCTCATCTTTATGTGCCGCTATATTAGCTCCGGTTGCGTCTTTAAGGTCTTTCAGAGAACCCACATGGTCGTGATGGGCATGGGTGACAATTATTGTCTCCACATCCTCTGGAAGGTGCCCGAGCTTCTCTATGTACCTCAAAACCTTCTCGTATTCTCCCGGAAGGCCTGCATCTACAACCAAAAGCTTTTCTCCCCTCCTAATTAGGTAGACGTTTGCAAAGGTTCCATCCACTAGGTGGATATCTCCAATAACCTCCATATCAGTTCACCAAAACATATTTGCTCCTTCATCCTTAAAGTAATTTTGTGTAGCTAAAACCAAAAGATTTAAGTATGATTTTTATTTACATTAAGTTAGATAAGGTAAAGAGGATCGCCGTCATTATGAGGTGAGATCATGGAGGAACACGGAAGATTATTGGATGTCCTTGGAAATGAAACAAGGAGAAGGATATTGCTCCTGCTTACTAAGAGGCCCTACTTTGTAAGCGAGCTCTCGAAGGAATTGAGAGTGGGGCAAAAGGCTATCCTTGAGCATCTCAGGATTCTTGAAGGTGCGGGATTGATTGAGAGCAGGGTGGAGAAGATTCCGAGGGGCAGGCCTAGGAAGTACTATCAAATAAAACGGGGTATCAGGCTTGAGGTTCTTCTCACGCCGTACTCATTCGGCACCGAGATGTACGAGCCAAAAGCACCCAGACAAACGAGGGAATACGAAGAGATGAAACAGCTCATAAAGTCCCAGGAGCCGGTGGAGGAAAAGATCAGAGAACTTTCTGATTTCTTGAGTGAAATAGAGCAAAAAATAGAGGAGTACATGAGAATGAAGAGCGAACTTGAAGAGGTGAGAATGCTCACCGAGGCTTACATAAAGAACCTTATGTGCAGGATTGCCAAAGAAAGTGAGGAGCAGTTCGATGAACTTTTAAGGGAATTTGAGGGGGTTCTCCCAAGAGAAATCCTTGAAGATCTAAAAAGGATAAAGAGAGAACTGATTTAAAGAATTTTTCCTTCTTCTTTAAGCCTTACAAGCCTTGTTATGTAGCCGGCTATTCTGTTCCTTATGGTCTTGCTTGTGACATTTGTAAGCTCCTCAACCTTTTTCTTGTTGTGCTCGAAGTCCCTTGTGAACTCGTTTGGATATCTGTTGAAGAGCTCTCTCGCAGTTCTCTTAATAAAACCTTGCTTAATGTTTCCCATTCCTCATCCCTCCGATAATCTTAATTTCCACACTCAAATCAAGTGAGGCTTCAGCTCACAATGATGGTGAGAACCTTTGAAGGGAAGCTTTATAAATTTGGCTGGGAAAAGTTTAAAACAGCCTTACTTGATTTGGGTGTGGAAATTAAGATTATCGGAGGGATGAGGAATGGGAAACATTAAGCAAGGTTTCATTAAGAGAACCGCGAGAGAGCTCTTCAACAGATATCCAAACGAGTTCACAAGGGACTTCGAGCACAACAAGAAAAAGGTTGAGGAGCTTACAAACGTCACAAGCAAGACCATAAGGAACAGAATA
>JAGHBG010000250.1 GCA_021161105.1 Thermotogaceae bacterium
TCATAATACTGGATAGTAGTAGCACAACTTATTACATTGCTCTTGAATTAAGAAAAAGTCCTATTAGAATTTTAACCATACTTACAAATAATATATTCATAGCAGAGAAACTCATTGGCACACCATTTGAGATCCTCGTACTTGGTGGTTTCATAAGAGAAAACAGCCTATCTCTTGTCGGTCCCTGGACAAACAAACTTTTACAAGAAATAAATGTCGATAAAGCTTTTCTTGGGACAACGGGATTTAAAAAAGAAAAAGGCTTTATGACTCCAAGTGTTACGGAAGCTGAGGTAAAAGTTGAGATGGTTAAAGCTTCCTCTAAAGTCTTTATCGTTGCGGATTCTTCAAAATTCTCAAGGGCTGCGTTTTCTACATTTGCATTACCAGAGGACGTTGACTACCTTATAACTGATCGAAATATTCCAAAAGACTGCGAAGATTTCTTAAAAGAAAAGAATGTTATTGTAGAAAAGGTTTAAAGGTGAGGTGATTATATGGTTCTTTCTAAAAACCCTGTGACTGTTGTGTTTCCAATGGCCTTTCCTGGAAGACAAAACACTGATGCCATGCTTCGAGGAGAGCCCGATGAACGGTATTTGATGGACGGTTTAAAAGCCATCGCAGAAGATCCGTATTTTAAAGGTATCGAAGTAACAAGGATAAAAGACCCAGTTTTAAGAAAGAAAGCTGTTGAATATCTCAAAGCTACAGATCTAACAATTTATTTTGGTGCTCAACCAGTTCAAATTCTCAATGAAGAAGGATACGCAAGAGAAGATATTTCTTCAGTTGATGAAATAGAAAGACTTAACTGTGTTGAAAGACTGAAGGAAATGATAGATCAAGCATATGAGTTTGGAGCAGTTTCTTTCATATTCCAGAGTGGAAAAGATCCCGGCACTGATTTGAGAGAATCTGCAAAGTTATCGCTTATCCGATCAATAGTGGAACTAGCTCGTTATTCCAGAGAAAGAGCAAAAGAACTTGGAAGAGAACCTTTGAAACTGGTACTTGAGACATTTGACCGGGTAAACAGCGATCATGGTACTTTTCATAACCAGCTCATCGGGCCAACAAAAGATGCTATTGATATAGCAAGGCGTGTTAGAGATGAATATGGAATAGAAGAGTTTGGAATACTCTATGACCTTTCACACATGTATCTTTTGAGGAATGTAAAAACTGTATTCAAAGAGGTCGAAATAGAAGTCCCTGAAATTCACCAAGCCCAAGAAGCTCAGCAAACTCAAGAAGGAGAACAACAGGTTATTCAAGGCAGAAGGTTTACCGTAACAAAAGCAGAAAATGTTGAAGAACCGGAAGCTCCAGAAGTTTTGAAATATCTTATTCCTTACCTTGTTCACATTCATATTGGGAATTGTGTCCTTGATCCAAACGATCCATTATACGGAGATACCCATCCAACTTTTGCCTATCCAAACGGAGCCATAAAGTTAAGAGATGTTGCTGATTTTGTAAAAGCACTCCATGAAATGGGCTATGAAGGACCTGTGGGGTTTGAAGTCAGACCAAGGGGAAGAGAAGGAAGCATACCAACATTACAGCATGCAAAGGCATTCTATGATGATGCAAGAACATGGCAGGATGTCATTCACGGACCTTCTGCCGTAAGATTTGCAACGAGAAACTTCTTCCCAGAGTGGGCATTCTTCCGACTTACAGATTTCAGGGTAAAGAACCCGGACATAATAGTTTCAGAACTTTCAAAACGCAAAAGAAAAGAAAAACTAACAGAAGACGGCTATCTCGTTATATTAGCAGCTGATCACCCGGCAAGAGGAGTTATATCATCGCCGGATAGCCCAATAGGAATGGCAGATAGGCTTGAATACCTTGGAAGAATATTAAGAGTAGCTACAAGCCCATATGTGGACGGAGTAATGGCAAGCCCAGATATAATCGATGATCTTGTGCTTATAAATTACATGTTCAAAGAAGCAGGGCTTAAACCCTTTCTGGACGATAAAATCCTCATAGGAAGTATGAATAGATCTGGAATATCTGGCGTAGTTTATGAAATGGAAGATAGACTAACAGCTTATACGACGGAAGATCTCGTTAGATACAATCTTGATGCGGGAAAATTGCTTTTCAGGTTGGAGACAGGAAAATATTCAAGGTTTTCTATACAGACACTAAGTTACTGCGCTGAAGCAATAAGGAAAGCTAATCAACATGGAATTCCCATGTTTGTGGAACCACTTCCAGTAGAGAGAGAGGATGAAACCCAACCATATCGTGTAAAAACAGATGTGGAGTCCATGGTAAAAATAGTAGGAATTGCTTCCGGGATAGGAGGTTCAAGTGCAAGACTCTGGCTCAAGATACCATACATCGAGGGCTTTAATAGAGTCGCAAGAGCCACCACACTGCCGATACTTATCTTAGGTGGTGATTCACCAGGGGATCCTACTTACGCTATAGAAAATGTCTCAAAAGCTTTAGCATCTGCACCCAATGTTAGAGGCTCGCTTATTGGAAGAAACGTCCTTTTCCCAGGTAGAGACGATCCTCGTGCAATAGCTAAGGCGATATATGAGGTTGTGCATAACTCATTGAGCGCTGCAGAAGCCCTTGAAGTTATGCTTGAGGAAAGGTACAAAGATATAAACCTTCTTAAAGATGTTTTCATGGAGGTATTAAAGAAATGAATTGGCAAGACCTTTACAAAGAAGCTTATGAATGGGCTAAAGCAAGAATAAATGACTCTCCTGGAATTGCTCTTGGATTCCATAGCGTGGTAGATGGTCTTGTAAATGTGAAAGAAAAAGAATTTGAAAAGATAACTGATTTAAAAGATTTTATTCAAGATGAGCCTCCAATTTCCATAAAAACACCTGAGGACTTTTTAAAGGGGTTTGCCTACAGTTTCTCTAAAGGAAAGGCTCTTCAACTTATGATTGAATCAGAGGATGTATACTCCTGGATAAAAGATAACTTTGGATTCGGCAAGCTTCGCCTTGGTGGCACCAGCGCTAATATGGCTGTTTCTCTTTCAAAATTTGGATTCAAAGATGTTCTTATATACATATACCCATTGTCCAAAGAACTGGTGGAACTCTTCCCAGAAGTAGAAAATTTAAAAACGATTGATTTAAACGGTAATATAGTCCACCCAAAGCAGGCCTGGAAAGAAAAAGGAATAAAAGCGATGCATTGGATATTCGAGTTCAAAAAAGGACAAAAAATATTTGAAATTGAATGCCCAAGAGATAACAGGTTCATAGCTTCATGGAATCCTGTTAATTCCAAGTTAAAAATTTCAGAAAGTTTCAAGAAATATTTTCCAAAATACATCGATATATACAGAAAATTCATCATTGCCGGATTTCACATAATGAGAGAAGTATACCCTG
>JAGHBG010000115.1 GCA_021161105.1 Thermotogaceae bacterium
GCATTAATTATTATTCGGTGAGATTCGTGGGATTAAGAAAGTGGATTTTGGGTTTTGACCCTGATGAATTTCATGAATTAAAAACTGCATTCATTCGGATTGAGAATATTGAAAAAGAGATTCAAGAAGTGAAGGAACACATAAAAGGACTCCAAAGATTACTTAATGATAAAGCTGATAGACAGACTGTGGACTTATTGTCAAAGATGCTTGAAACCGAACGAGAAATTGTGGATTCATTAGAAAAGGAACTTAAAGAGGTTAAATTAAAATTCGATATCTTAGATTTATCTTCGGAATTACCTGAGACTCAAAAAGTACCAATTGACGATTTTGAGTTAGAGGAAAGAGTAATCAAGCTAATTTCACAAGGCCATAATTCACCAACCGAATTAATACATATGCTCGGTATTTCAGCAGATAAGCTTTATCAGATTATTAATCGGCTAATAACAAGCCGAAGAATCAAGAAGATTAAGAAAGGGCGCAAAGTATATTACGTTCTAGTAGAAGAGTGAAGAGAGAATTATTCGGAGATAATTCGGAGCCGAATGTTGCTGTATACGGGCCATTCTATTTATTGATTATACAAACTTATAGAACAATGTCAGTTGTCATACATTGACAATTGGATCAAACAAGGATATTGGGAATACTAATGCTTACGAATTTAGCCGAATTATGCAAATTGTCAATATTACTAATGTTTTTAACTAAATATCTTATTTTAAGTCTTTTCTATACCCGAATCGTTTTTAAAAACACCATATACTTATAACAAATCTGAAATAACATCAAAATTCGCAGAACAGAGCAGAAAATTCTGATAATATTACTGCCAGTGCTATCATCTTAACCTTTAATTTTCGAGGCCTCAAATTCGAAAAGAAGGGTTATAAACTTTTATGACAACTCTTTTATGATGGGTTGAGTGTTGACCGCTCGCAGGGGGTATACATCCCTACTATAGGGGGTCAAAGCAATGTCGTTATCTACCTTACTTACTCATTTATACCATGCCCTTTATGCTGGCAAAATAACGAAGATTTATAGCAGGAGACTACAAAAGAAGAAGGCGACTAGGGGGCAAATGTATTACGTTAATCTTCCTATCTCGTGGATACGAGGCTTGGAAGAAGAACCGAAAGAGTTAATAATGCTCGAAACAGAGCATGGAGACTTGGTGATTCTCAGTCCAACGACTGCCAGAATGGTGACTAAGCTGGCTGATACGATAGTTAAGTCTGGGAAGGCAAAGATAGACTTAGCGAAGTTCCAGAGGGAGTCAGGGCTTTGGCTCACTTTTCGGAAGTACAAGGGGGCTTGGAAATCTGCGGAAAGAAGAACGGGGGGTAAAGGCAGAAAGGAGAAGAGCAATTGGGTCGAGTGGCTTGCTATCGGGAGGGAGTAACAATGGAGAACCAAGATTTGTTTGCAAATAGGCCGGATTTTGAATTTATCAGGGCCTTTCAAAAGCAACTGCTAGAGCTTCAACAGCAATTCATAACGTTGCTGGGCAAATCGGTGTTTACCCCAGATGAAGTCGAGGCCTTGACGGCAACATTGGCTCAAATACTCTTTATGATGCAGGAAGTATTGCCAAAAGAAGAACCAATCGAAAAGTTCTGGATGTACTGGAAGGAACCAATAAGATTCGTCCAGAAGTATCCAGAAGACTATTATTACATAATATACTACAAGAAAGGCCATGAAATCCACATGGTGCCGGTAAAAAGCGATGAGGAGCTGGAAGAGAAAGAAAAAGAGATTGAACACAAAGGATACAAAATTATTCAAGAAAAAATAGTGCCTTCCCCGGAGTTGCTAAAAGAAATTATAGAGATCATCAACAAGACGGCCATGAAAACAGGGCTCATATCCCTTCGCCTGCCGATTCCGAACCAGCCACTACTTTTCGACGATAATGAAAGAGAACAAATTGTTAAGGAAACTATGGAAAAGCTCATGGAGGAGTTAGGAAATGCAGGCAAAGTCTAGAGAACTTGATTTTGCTAGAAGTGCTCTAGCAATCCTCATGGACAGCAACTCGGGGAGTACAAGGCAGAAGATAGAGAAGCTCCTCACTGCCACGGTATTCATGAAGAGGGCTTTCTGGAAGCAGAATAGGCTAGACTTGGTTCAGAAGCTCGAGGTAATAGACAAGAAGCTCTTGAGTAAGTACCTTGTGAATTGGGAGCTCTTGGAGAAGTACCGGGCGGAGGCGTACATTCCAAGGGAGGTCAAAGATAGTGTGAAAAAGCTTCAGAGGGAGCTTCTTGAGGTAGAGGCTCTTCGCAGAGCGCTCTTGGAACTCCTCATTGACGCAGGGGTTTAGAGAATGAAAAATCAAAGCTTTCCTTTTAAGCGGCCACTATTGCCCTAGAAGATTTCCAAGCATGGGGTGAGAGATAATGAATGAGCAGAGCAAAGCAATGCCCAACGGCATTTCACAGGAGGATCTTATTGAGGCCCTCCATGGTAAAATACCAGAAGCCGAGATCAAGATCCTAGTCAAGCTATTTGAGAGGGTCAAAGAAGAAGGACCTATCGAGTGGGATCAGCTCACGAGGCAAGAACAGTTCACCCTCGCAAGTTACCTGGACCAGCCAAAAACCATAACCCTGGACACCTTTGCAAAAGTTTTGCAGTCGGTTCAAGGAAGAATGCCTAATAGTGAATCTTGGAACCCTCCTAAAGTTCCACCGGTTCCAAGGCTGGAACTCAAAAAAGAAGAGGTTCCAGAGAGGTTCCATAAAATGGAACTGATGGAACCTTGGAACTTTGGATTGGAACTATGGAACCAAGAGATTCTAGATGAACTCAAAAAGTTGCTTCAACAAAGGTATGATTTAGGTAGACCATCTGACGCTGAGATCATACTACTATTCCTTGAGCATGATAATGCTCAGATGACTAAATCTGTCATTCAACAATTGTTGAAACAAAGAGGCATACCTGCGGGCACGATAAGAAGAATGTTTTCTGGGACTCTCAACAAAGCTGATCAGGGAAAATCTCCAATATTCATATCAATAAAGTCAATGACTGATACATACTACCAAATTGATCCTGACGTCTACAACGAAATCAAGGAGTTCGTGAAGAACTTCTTGAAAGATAAACAGGTAAAGATAGCTGAAGAACAAAAACATGGGGAAGCCAGAGACGAACTGGTTGAAAAGTTCATCGGCTTCTTCCGCAATTTTACTGATGATAGTGGCAAAAAGGTGTATCTTGAAAGAATAACCGACCTTTTGACCCTCAAGAAGTCAAAGAGGTTTTTCCCTGAGCAGATTATTAAAGGTGCTGAGGAGGCCCTCCAAGTAATTCTCAAGGAGGACTTTTTCAAAAAAGAAGATTTGAAGTTCAACGTGAGGTTCTGTAACCTACCTAAAACTATAAAGGTCAAGGACATTGGATCTGAGCACATTTCCAAGTTCATCCAAGTTGAAGGGATTGTTTCGAGGCAGGTTGAACACAAACCATTTGTTTCCAAGGCTGTGTTCCGCTGTGTTGTTTGTGGCCACGAGATGGTTAGGCTCCAGAAGCCCTACACCGAGATGGTGGCTCCACAGAAGTGTGAAAAGTGTGGAAGTAAAAACATCGAGCTTGAGATTAAACTCAGCACCTTCTTGAATGCTCAGTTCTTCAAGATCCAGGATCTTCCTGATGCTATGTTTGGGACGAATGCTAGAAGTATTGAGTGTGTGGTCCTAGATGACTTGGTTGATACTTTCCTTCCTGGAGACCGGGTAAAGGTCACTGGAATCTTGAGGATTGTCCTGGAGAAGAAAGGAGGCCTTCCGGTTTTCAGAAAGATCCTTGAGGTAAATCACATTGAGGTAGTGACCAAGAGGATCTCGGATATTGAGTTATCTCAGCAAGAAATCCAGGAGATTCAGGAGCTCGCAAAGAGGGAGGATATTGTTGACTTGATAACTAGATCTATCGCCCCATCCATTTATGGACATGAGGATGTAAAGAAGGGGCTTGCTCTTGCTCTTTTCAGCGGTGGGAACTGGATAGCCCCTGATGGTACAGTGACCAGAGGGCACTCCCACGTCCTCCTGCTTGGAGATCCGGGCGTGGCGAAGTCAACTATCACCCGTTTCCTGAAGCAGGTAATCCCAAGGGGAATCGTAACTACAGCTAAAACCTCTTCGGCGGCTGGTCTCACTGCAAGTGCAGTGCGTGATGAGTTCACTGGCTCGTGGGTCCTTGAAGCTGGAGCTCTAGTTTTGGCAAACGGTGGCATTTGTGTGATTGACGAATTTGACAAGATGAGTGATAAAGACAGAGCAGCAATTCATGAGGCTCTTGAGCAGGGTACAATTAGTGTAAGCAAAGCAGGGATTAACGTAACTCTCTCTGCGAAGGCTACAGTTATCGCTATCGGAAACCCGAAGGGAGGAAGTTATAATCCAATGAAGAAAATTTCCGAGCAAATAACATTTCCTCCTACTTTGCTCAGCCGTTTTGACCTGATATTCGTCGTCCTTGACCAGCCCGATGAGGAGATGGACAAAGCTATAGCAGAGCACATTCTTCGGTATAAAGTTGGGGGAGATAGGAGACAAGAGCCCGAGTTTATACCTCCTGAATTGTTAAAGAAGTACATTGCCTATGCGAGGCAACACTGTGATCCCAAGTTTACAGAAGAAGCAATTGAGTTTCTAACAGAGTATTATGTGAAAATGA
>JAGHBG010000202.1 GCA_021161105.1 Thermotogaceae bacterium
CTGATTCAAGGCTCTATTCTCTTCTTGGAACGCTGGAGAAAATGTCACTCATCGAAAAAACTGCCAAAGGCTATAAGATAGTTGATCCGGTGTTGGAAAAACTGCTGACATGAGTTTTTGACGCAGATAGAAATTCTGATAGAAACTTAGGAGACATCTATTCATTTTCATTTGTTATGACAGAAATAATCTTTATCATATTTTTGAATTTATACCTTCCTTGCAGGCTCAAGGTCTTTTTTCTGTATGTTTCCCGTGTTATCTGTGAATAAGTAAAACTTTTCCCTACGCCACTTATACACCGCTTTTCTCAGTTCATTAACTAAGTATGCTTTGCTTGATCTTCGCTTTGTAGGGTTTAATATTTCAGTGGGGTGCATTATGACATTCCTCCAGAGTACCATCCCAATTCAGTTTACATTTTATATCTTCTTGTAGTATAGTTCCAGGGGAGAAATAACACTCTGGCTTTGAAATAACTCTTCCAGGTTTTTCAGCTTCTTCGGATTCTTTTTTGTTATCAGAAGAATTATTATTGCAAATATCGTCATTTCCTTCTGTTGTATCTTTCAGTTTCTTAGGGTCATAAAATCCTCTTCCAGTGAAGAGTTCAACATCTCCTTGAAACTTTATACCTTTATCATATTTCAAATGAGAAATTAAAGACTCACCCAATTTTATTGTTATCTTTTCAGGATCATCGTCCCACTTGAAAGGAGCTACATCTGGAAATTTTATTTTATTAACTGACTCAAGCAAAACACGTCCAAATCCATATTTTGATTCCCCACCAAGAATCAGTTCCTGAATTATGTTAAAAATAGCCCCCTTATTATTAAGATTAACCTTCTTATTCTCATTCTCAATTTCTGCATTTTTCTTCATCCATATACTTCCAGCAATTTTCACATCCCTAAATTCTCCATTCTCATCCCTGAACTTGTTATTTATAAATTCAATCTCATGTAAACTCCCGTATTTCGCAGTAGATGACTCAGAATCAATTGCTGTTGAAATGATACTTCCTATGAATCTATGCTCAAACTCTGCTTTGGTTATTTCTTCTTTATTATTTCCGTATTTAAGTCCTTTATCCGTATAATGAGGAAAATAGACAACTCGTCCATCATAAAGATAGAAATACGAAAATCTGAGATTTTTCATAATCTGATGGCCTATTTTCTTATAATGTTCTCCCTTTGGTTTTTCGTACAAATGCTCCGTTATTCTTTTTGTCACAGCACCCCAAAAGTTTCTTCCTGAGACATAATAACGAGTAGGTGAGACCACAGAACCTTTGAAAGGCAAGTATCCTATATGAAGAGGAGCTTTTAACTTAAATACAACATCAATTTTCTTCCACATTTCATTCACCTATCTTTGCATGGTATAACGCATAGGTCAATGTGCGTGCAAGAAGTTTTTTCATAAAGAAAAGTTTATCAATATCCTTCGCAATTTCTCTTAACTTCTCACAAAATTTATTGAAATCTTCAATATTAAAGCTTTCTGAATCATTCAGAAAATATTTTTTAATCTCCCCTTCATTTATAAGCTCTGTGAGTTCCTTTCTTATTGTCTTAGACTTATCTTTTTCTTCAAGCCATAGGAACATCGCATAAACGCCGTCTTCCTGCAAAACACCAAGAGCCTTTCTTAGGTTATTTTCAAGATTGGAATCACTGATTTTACTTATCTTTTGTCCATATTCCATACATCTATAATCAAGGTTTAGCATTTGCTTCACCTCCAGTGTTGTTATCATTTTGGCTTTTATCCGGGATAATTTCCAGCCTTCCAAAGCCCCTTGTCCCCATTCCACCTATACCAAGATTCTTCATATACTGAGACACAGCGTTGATTGTATCATCAACAACATTTGCATTTTTGTCCCTTTGTTTTGCCAAAGCATTGTCTACACCGATTTCAAAGCCGAACACTGTTCCCCTCGGTATCGCTTCATAGGTAAATAACGCCCCTTCTGCTGCCGTTCCTGTCTCAGGATCCATGCGAACAGATGTTCTTACTTCAAGGCCGTCATTTACTATGTGAGAAAAGAGCTTATCAGAAACTACAACTATTCTTTTTACCCATTTATCTATTTCTGAGGGCAAAACAACCTCTTTTCCGTTCTCAACTTTCTTAACCTCAAGCAATAACCAGCCAAGATTCAGGGATTTATCTGTGTCTATCCCTTTAATCACATAACTTTTATCATCGATTTCATCCGGAATCTTTATTTTCTCTCCATTCTCATCTTTTATTTCTCCAAACCAGTATTCAAGCAAATCTTTTGTTGTGATCCACACAGTTCCCTGGATTGAAGAAACTGGAAAGAAAATTATCTGCCCATCGTAGAAGTGCAAAACTCCCTTGTTATCTTCTGTGCCAAATACCTTTTCAATATCTACATCTTTAAGCTTCTCTTTTTCCTTATCATTTTCTTTTACAATCTTTGCAAATGCCCTTACAACACCTGCAATTGAAGTTCCCGGTATCTTTGGAATATTTGTTGTTGGGTCCCTTACAATGGTATTATCCACTCTACCAAGCCTGTAGGCACCTGCCCCGATATGAATGGGGTCAAGGGCCCTTGCATATGTCTTTTTTGGCTCTAACTCATTACTCATTTTCACACACCTCCATATTTTTAATCACATGCCTAAAAAGGATAATCGTATCAAGTAAAAGTCCTCCATTAATTGCAGAATTTACAAGGAAAAATTTAGTTTCATCCCTCAAATTCTTCCACTTATCGTCAAAGGCATCTTTTAAAATTGCCTCTGCAAATTCCCTTAAAACAACTTTCTTATTTCCATCCTCAACATTTCTCCATTCTCTTAATTTGGAGGTAAGCATTTCTTCAATGAAGTTTTTCTGTGTGCTTGAAAGATTTGACAGCACATCCCACAACTCCATCATCTTAGAGATTTGATAGAAATAGTAAGGTCTTCCTGTAAGCAGTTTATAATCCTCTTCACCCCTCTTTTTCTTTTCATAATATATGCTGTATCTATCAGTTGTTCCCAAAAGTAAATCAAAGTCAAAATACCCTGGGTAGAGGTGAAAGATTCTCCCTTTAGAAACAGAGGATAGATCATCAAGAGTGTATTTCTCACCTTCTTTTATTGATTTTGTTGGATAAAAACCGTAGTGCTTATCTTCTCGTATCCCATTTATATTCCACCAAGGGTTCATAGGCACCTGCGTTTTAAATTCTTCCCCTTCAAGCATTCTCTTTTCTGCATCAAGGAGGACATAAAGCGGGAATTTCCTGTTTGCCACAAGGAATTTAGTGTTTAACGGAAGTTTCCCCAG
>JAGHBG010000122.1 GCA_021161105.1 Thermotogaceae bacterium
AGGCTAAGCAGATAATAGAAGAAGCTGAGAAGAAAGCTGAGAAGATAACTTTAAAAGCGGAAGAGGAAGCTAAAAAACTTTTAGAGGAAAATAGATTAGCTTATAAAAAAGAGATAGAAGCTACAAAAGCTGAAAGAGAGAGACTGAAAAGTATTGCATCATCACTTTCGTCTCTTTTTGAGGCTGAAATTAGACGATTGTCAGAAATGATGCTTCCAATAGTTAAGGTTATGCTTAAAAAGATTTTGGAAAAGGAATCCGATGAAGAGTTAATTTTGAGAAGAATTCAATCCGTGCTTTCAAAAATTTATGATACATCCACGATAATTCTTAAAATTAATCCCGCCGACTTAAAAATTGTAGAGCATGTGAAGGATTCATTACCTTCGAATATTGAGATACAGCCAGATCCATCAATCGAGCCAGGCGGCGTTATAGTGGAAAGTCATCTGGGAATAATGGATAAAACAACCTCTTTTCAATGGAAAATTGTAGAGGATATAATTGACGAAATTTTGTGAAGAAGGAGGCGATTTTGAATGGAATGGGACTTTTCGCATCTTTACAACTCCGATAAAGAGGCATTTAATGACATTGAAAGTGCCATTGAAGAGTCTCAGATTATTCTTCATAAACTTGAAAGTATAAATGACACATCTTCTCATGAGGATGTTGCAAATATACTTGAAAGACTTGAAAAAATTTTGATAAAAGCTTTTAAAGCTGAGCAGTATGCTTCACTTAAGTTTTCCAAAAACATGAGGGACGAATCTTCTCAGAAAATGTATGGGGTAATAAGAAACAAGGCAGTTCAAATAGAGCAAATTTTAGCAGTAATGAAAGCGAAGTTTGCGAAAGTTTCTGATAAAACCCTGAAAAGCTGGGCCGAGAAACTCACTGATTACAGGAAAGTTTTTGAGAGAATAATTGAAGAGAAGAAGCATATTCTCTCTGAGGATGCGGAGAGGATTCTTGCAACATTTTCAAACACAAGAAGATACGGAGTTGCTGATCTTTACGAGAAGATTACTTCATCGTATATCTTTGAAATTGATGGAAAAAAGATGACAGGAGAACAGGTAAGAGCTTTAAGATACCATCCTGATTCACAAGTTAGAAGAAAAGCTATGAAAATATTTTTTAAAAAATATGAACAGGATAAACTAACTATTGAGGGATTGTACAATCTTGTAGTAAAGGATTGGGATATGGAGGCAAGATTGAGAAATTATCCTGCTCCAATTTCTATGAGGAACTTTGAAAATGAAACTGACGACGAAACGGTTCAAAGGCTTATTGATGTAACTACTGAAAATACAAAACTTGTTCAAAAATACTATAAGTGGAAAGCTGAGTATTTAGGTGAGGAGCTAACACTTGCAGATATATACGCTCCTCTTTTAAAAGGTACAAAGGAATATTCTTTTGAAGACGCTAAAAGAATAGTTCTTGATGCGTATTATGAATTTTCCAGAGATATAGGAAAAGTAGTAGAAAGTTTCTTTGAAGAAAGACGAATAGACGTATTTCCTGCAGAGGGCAAAAGAGGCGGAGCTTTCTGTTCCTACAGCATTCCTAATTACAAGCCATATGTTTTGTTGAATTTCACCGGAAAGATTAGAGATGTTATGACACTTGCGCATGAACTTGGTCACGGTGTCCACGGTACACTTTCGTCAAAACAGAACATTTATAACTACCATACACCTCTTACGATGGCAGAGATAGCATCAGTTTTTGGAGAATTTTTAGTTTTTGACAAACTGCGAAAAGAACTTGAAGGAGAAGAAAGGAAAGCATTTATAGCTTCCAAGATCGAGGATATCTTTGCTACAATGTTCAGGCAAAGCATGTTTGCAAGGTTTGAAATGAAAGCTCATGAAGTGATCGAAAAAGAAGGATTTGCTTCTTATGAGCAGCTTTCAAATGTATATAGAAATGAACTTGAAGTAATGTTTGGAGATAGTGTTAAGATCACAGAAGAATATCATAAAGAATGGAGTTCAATTCCTCATATATTCTTTGCACCGTTTTATGTATATGCTTATAACTTTGCTAATGCTCTGGTGATAGCCCTTTATCAGAAATATCTGGAGGAAGGCACACGTTTTGTGCCGAAATACATAAAGCTGCTTGAAAGTGGAGGCAAAGGTAAACCTGAAAAGCTTTTGGAAGAAGTAGGAGTAAACTTGAGAGATGAAAATTTCTGGCAAAAGGCTTTTGATTATATTGACTCTTTAATTAAGGAGGTAGTTGCATGAATCTATACATAGACGTAGGAAACACTCACACAGTGTTTGGTGTCAAGATAAACAACAAGTTCTTGAGATGGCGCCTTGCTACAGGAAGGTATGAAACAGAAGATGAAATATTTTCTAACATAAAACCTTTATTTGAAAGCAAAGATATAGATTTTGCTAATATTGAAAGCGTTGTTATTTCTTCAGTGGTTCCTTCGCTCGATTATATATTCAAAAGATTTGCAGAGAAGTTTTTCAATATAGAACCTCTTTTTGTAGTTGCTGATGATAAATGTGAAGTAAAATGGCCTGTTGAAGATCCAAAGGAAATTGGTGCAGATAGGGTTGCTAATGTTATAGGAGCATTTTATGAATATGGAAAAAACGCGATAGTTATTGACTGCGGAACAGCTATAACTGTTGATGTTCTCCACAAAGGAGAATTTCTGGGTGGAAGTATAACCCCAGGAATTTTAACCATGCTTTATTCATTGTTTAAGAATGCTGCAAAACTTCCTTTAATAAACCTTGACGAGGTGCCGAAAAGTTCCATTGGGAAAAATACCGCAGACAACATAAAAATAGGCATATTAAAAGTTCTTGCCTATGGTTTGAATCAGGTTGTTGAAGACATTAAAAACGAGCTTTCAGCTGACATGAAGGTAATTGTGACTGGTGGCCAATCCAAGATAATATTACCTATCTTAAAATATGGCATATATGATCCAGACATAACGTTAAAAGGAATGGAATGGTATAGAAGGTTCCATGAGAAGAATTAAGGCTCTTTTAGTAAATCCCGTTATTCATGATTTTGCTGCCTATGATTTCTGGCTAAAACCTTTGGGGCTCCTTTACGTGGGAGCCTTTCTTTCTCATATCGGTTTTGAAGTTCACCTGATTGACCTTTTGAACAGGCATGAGCCGGATATTGAAAAATTTGTAAAAGTCCCAAAGGATAAATATTACGGAACCGGAAAATTCCCCGCAGAAGAAATAGAAAAACCGGATGTTTTATCGAATATTCCAAGAAGGTTCAAGAGATATGGAGCACCTCCAGAGTATTTAGAATATAAGATAAAAGAAATAGGAAAAGTCGATGTTGTTTTTGTCACATCTGTTATGACATATTGGTATCATGGTGTTTGGGAAACGATAAAGTTCATTAAAACTCTTACAGATGCTCCGGTTATCCTTGGCGGAATATACACCAATATACTACCGAACCATGCTGTGAGAAGTCCCGCGGATTTCGTCTTTTCCTCAAATCACCTTGAGCTTTTACCGAAGTTTCTGAAAGATAAATTGAGTATAGAAACAAATGATCCTCCTATAGAATGGTTCGAAGACCTTGATCCCGCTTATTTCCTTTACAAAAAGGTTGGTTATCTTGTTTTTACAACTTCTATAGGTTGTCCTTTCAAATGTACATATTGCATAACTCCTATCATGTGGGAAAAACATAGAAGAAGGTCCGAGGAAAAGATAATTGATGCAATAGAAAAGTACCTGGATATGTTCCATGTTGAAGATATCGCATTCTTTGATGATGCCTTTTTGATGAGCAAAGGTAGAGCGAAAAAGCTTTTGAGTCTTCTGATAGAGAGAAAGTTAAACAAGAGGGTGAGGTTTCATCTTCCGAATGGTATTCATGCACGGTTTGTTGATGAAGAGGTAGCATGCCTTTTATATGAAGCAAATTTCAAAACAATAAAACTTGGTTATGAGACTTCTGGGGAACTTCAGGAAAGAACTGGAGGTAAAGTTTTTGATTCTGATCTTGAGAAAGCAGTAGAATTTTTGAAGGAAGCGGGTTTTACTCACAAAGAAGTCGCTGCCTACGTCCTTATAAACATGCCAGAACAGAGGTTAGAGGATATAATAAACGCACTTTATTTTGTAAATTCTCTTAAGATAAAAATAAATTTAAACGAATATACTCCAATTCCAGGAACTCCAGATTGGCACGAATTGACCAAAAAGGGCACCTTTCAAAAAGATATTGACCCTCTTCTTTTAAACAACACCATCTTACCATTCTGGTGGAAGTATGGTATGAGCAAAAGTGAGGTTGAGTACGCAAAAAAGCTCACAAGAGAATTGAATAACAAGCTAAACAACAATTACAGTTTATAAGGCATGCAGTGCAAACTGCTCTTTTTTCTCTCTTTCAATTACTATGAAGATAAAGTTTATGGAACTTATAAACAAAGTTTGAACTGTATGTTTTCTATTTAGGCCCTATGTAAGGGGCTTTTTCTTTTTCATTATGTCAATACAAATATTTTGTTCCTCTTGACAAATATTTTGCATATGATATAAAATATTTTGCGGAGGTGATAAAAAATGTTACCGAGATGTCCAGTGTGTGGAAAAGAAATGGTAGTTACAGAACTTAGATGCGAGGAAGATGAGGTAACCGTTAGAGGCAGATTTACTCCGAGCCCTTTTGACTTTTTAGACGAAGAAGACATGGAGTTTGTAATACTTTTTTTCCGGGCTAAAGGAAATCTGAAAGAGTTGGAAAGATACACAAAACAAGGCTACTTTGCTCTAAGAGGGAAACTCGAGAGGATCATAGAAAAGATGGGACTTGAACCGCTACCAAAAGATGGTGAAGAAGAGGAAGAACTAGAAAATGAAGATTTATTTGAAATGATAAAGCGTGGCAAAGTTTCCATTGATGATGCGTTGAATATACTGAAGAGGAAAAGGAGGTGAGTTTTATGGACAGATATTACTTTCTTCTCTGGATGATTTGCTGTTCTTTCATGAGAATATGAATACATGAAGGAGGGCGATATAGATGTTTGATGATGTCAAGAAGATTCTTGAGGCAGTGGCAAATAAGGAAATCACACAGGAAGAAGCAGAGCTTTTGATAAAGGCTTTGAAAGAGAAAGAAGATAGTTCTAGGTCTAAAAACAAAAAAGAGAAGGAAAAGGAGAAAAAGAAAAAGGAAAATGTTTTTACTTTAGAAGAAGATCAATTTACGGATGACGATCTTGTGTTGATTTCAGAGCGTGCGGTTATACGAGGAAAAATAGCAGGAGATTTGGCTTTAATAGAATGTGAGACTGTGTTTTCCGGCGATGTTGCAGGGGATATGGTTATTATAGGAGGAAAAGTTCTTTTTGAGGGAGGAAGGGTAGCTGGAGATCTCGTTTCAATTGGAGCATCTGTAAGTGGTGATGAACCAGAGGTTCTTGGAAGCAGAGTTACAATTGGAAATTTTTTGGTAAGAGGAATACTTGCTGCCTTATCTCCATTATTTAGAGGGATACGCATAGCACCAAAAATGTTTTCACTGAAGGGAGAAGATTTACAGAAATGGGGCAGAGATGTATTTCACGGAGATTCTTTTCATGTGCCGCATGGGGTGAAAGAAAAAATGATAGGTGTATCCGTAGATATTGCAGCAGTAGATGGAGAGCTTGATGTTGTTTTTATAAAAGCCGACGTACTTACAGTAACAGGAAAGTTGATCGCAAAAAATATAAAAGCCGATAAGATAAGAGTAAAACAAGGAGGAATCGTTGAGGCACACAAGATAAATACAGAAGTTCTGGAAAACTTTGGAGAAGTTAGGGTAAAGGAGCTTTCTGCTGAAAAAGTTTTTGGAAATGCCATAGAGGAGGGAAAAAGCGATGCTTAAGGTTGAAAACCTAAAAAAGACTTATAAATCAAAAAAGCGAGTGGTTGAAGCGGTAAAAAATATATCTTTCACAACGAATGCTGGTGAAGTTTTTGCGCTACTTGGACCAAATGGTGCCGGAAAAAGCACTACCATAAAATCAATTCTGGGACTTGTAGTTCCTGATGAAGGGGAAATATATATAAACGAGATTAATGCAAGAAAAGATAGAAAGAAAGCTCTATTTATGATGAGCGCAGTTCTTGAGGGAAATAGAAATATACACTGGCGACTCAGTGTGAAAGAAAATTTCTTATATTTTGGTGCTTTAAAGGGGCTTGGAGGAAAAAGATTGAAAGAGCGAATGCTGGAAGTATCAGAGCTTCTTGGCATTGAAGATAAACTTAACACAATAGCCGGTAATCTGTCGAGAGGATACCAGCAAAGGTTGGCGATAGCTATTGCAATATTGCCTGATACCCCTTTGATCCTGCTTGATGAACCTACCCTTGGTCTTGATGTTGAAAGTGCTATAGAGATAAGAAAAATAATAAAGCATCTCGCAGAGCAAGGAAAAACGGTGCTTCTGTCGACCCATGATATGAATTTGGTTGAAGCTGTATCTGATAGAGTTTTGATAATCAGTGATGGAAAAGTAGTTACTTTTGGAACTACAAAGGAACTTAAAGAAATGTTTAAAGCAAAGAGTTATAAAATAGTTTTTGAGAAAAAGCCATCTGTTGAAATTATAGACAAATTAAGCGAAATGGTAATATTGGAAGAAAAAGGTAATGGAGATTTTTCAATCTCTGTTAACTTTTCTACAAGTAGTCATACGCTTTACGACATCTTTGAGGTTTTGAAGGAAGAAAAGCCGCAAATCAAATCCATAGAATCGGAAGATCCTAATTTTGAAGAGATATTCCTGAGGATCATAAGGGGGGATAAAAATGATTAATCTATTCAAGGGAACTTTTCTGAGATCAGTAACAGAAATAAAAAGATACTTTCTGAATTGGATGTCGAGCATGATATCTATGTTCATAATATACTTTCTTATAATCTTTGGTTTTAAAACCTTTGGTGGTCCATCTATGGGCAATACCGTTCAAGCTGCAGCTCTTGGTTACTTTACATGGCTTTTAATGTTAACAACAATGGGAGATCTTTCATGGACGATCATGAATGAAATAAACCGGGGAATGATAGAGCAGGAATTTCTATCTCCTTATGGTCCTTTAGCTGTATTCATATTTTATGAGCTATCCAATCTTTTGATGACATTCCCTATTCTTTTTTTTATGATGATAGTGATGTTTTCGTTCGCTGGGATAAGTATAACGCTGCCTGTATCATTCTACATTATAATGCTCCTTGCAATGCTTCAATCTATGGGGATGGGTTTTATACTTGGAGGGATAACTCTTATGTACAAAAGGACAAATGCACTACTGCAGCTAATGCAGTTTGCAGTTATTGGCTTTTTGTTTATAAGTGCACATGGGTGGAAAGCGATATTTGTGCCTATCGCCCCTCACTTTGCACTCATGAAAGACATACTGGCAGGTAAAAGCTTAGATGGCGTGTACTTCATGTATACAATACTTGGTACCATTTTGTGGCTTTTAATAGGTTTTACAGTTTTTAGATTCTTTGAACGAAAAGTCAGAATTTCTGGAAACCTGAGTCTCTATTAAGAGCAAGGTTACAGTAGGAGCCTGAGGTACATTTATGCTATCATAGATCTTGGATAAGAAAGGAGGTGAAATCTTTTGAAGAAAGGATTATTATTTTGGTTGCCAAGAATACTTTCAATTGTGTTTCTTTCATTTCTTCTACTGCTTTCTTTTGATGTTTTTGAAGAAGGGAGAAGTACGTTGGAAATAATAGGAGGATTTCTTATTCACAACATACCTTTTTTTGCTTTGCTCATAGCATTTATTTTTGCATGGAAAAGAGATCGCGTTGGAGCTATAACATTTTCCATAGCAGGATTGTTGTACATTGTTCTTGTTATATATAACATCTTCTTCAGAGAAGGGGTATCATGGGATGAACCTCTTCTCTCTATTCTAACCATCAGCGGACCCGCATTTTTGATATCGTTTTTATACTTTATGAACTGGAAAAGGTATGGAAAGCCTTAATGAAAATTAAACAGTATACTTTTATTCATACCTCAGTGCTTCTACAGGATTGAGCTTTGAGGCTTTGTGAGCAGGAAAAACTCCGAAGAAAAGTCCTATTGCTGTAGATATTGCCGTTGCTATAAGAACTACAGCGGGTGATAGAATAAATGGAATATTTATAAACCGTGAAATTATCTTTCCTGCTATTGCTCCCAGAACAATTCCAAATATTCCACCGGTGAGCGTTACAATAACTGCTTCCAAAATGAATTGAAGGAGTATAGATGATCTTGTAGCCCCAAGCGCTTTTCTTATTCCTATTTCTCTTGTCCTTTCTATTACAGAAACAAGCATGATGTTCATTATCCCTATTCCTCCAACAAGAAGGGATATTCCGGCTATGCCACCAAGAACAAGGTTAAGAATAGTTAAACTTTCATTTAAAGTTTGGAGTATGTAATCTTGACTTATAATGGAATATCTATCTTCTGAATGGAATTTTTTAAAGAAATAGCTGTCTATCTCCTGCATAGCTATTTGAGTTAGTTCTGGTTCCCTTACTTTTGCAAGGATAAGAGAAACCTTTTTCGTATGGAAAACCCGAAGTTTTGCAGTCTTGAAGGGTATTATCACAGCTTCATCTGGTCGGAAGAAGAGAAGCTGGCCAGCAGGTTCTAAAACACCAACTACGGTAAATGTTCTCTTACCAGCAGGAGTTAATATTGATATACTTTTTCCTATGGCAGGTTCATCGCCGAAAAGATCTTCTTTTAATTTTTGGCCTATTACACAGACGCTTTTGCTCTCATCAGAAGGTAATGTTAATCTTCCCTCCATTACATTTATCTGTAGTATAGACCATATATCAGATTTTGCACCAACAAGGTTGGCAATAGTATTAACTGCTCCCACCTGAACATTCATTTGCATTGTCAAAATGGGAGTCACTCCATCAAGGGATGTAGAGTACGCAAGAAGTTTATCAGCATCTTCTTCCGTGAATACATCCCCAACAGCCTGAGCGAGCCTTCCTTTTCCTGCGGTTTTACCCGGCATTATCATCAATATATTTGATCCGAGAGAAGAAATATTCTTCTTTATTGAACTTCCTGCACCTTCTCCTAAAGATACTACAGCTATAACGGCTGCTATTCCTATAGTTATTCCCAAAACGGAAAGGAATGTTCTTGTTTTGTTTGAAAGAATAGATCTGATTGCGCTTTTTAACATTTCAAATATCATTCTTTCACCTCTATTTCATGTATCTTTCCATCCTTTATGTGCACGATTCTGTCTCCAATTTTTGCAATTTCACTATCATGTGTTACAACTACTATTGTCATTCCCTGTTTGTTCAGCTCTTTTAGAATGTTTATTATCATATCTCCACTTCTACTGTCTAAGTTTCCTGTTGGTTCATCAGCAAGAATGAGTTTTGGTGAATTAGCTAGAGCTCGCGCTATAGCAACTCTTTGCTGCTGCCCTCCAGAAAGCTGCGAAGGAAGATGATGCATCCTATTTTCAAGTCCCATTTTTTCCAAAAGTTCTTTAGCCCTCTTAGTTCTTTCCTTTTTTGGTATACCTGCATAAACCATTGGAAGTTCAACATTTTCAATAGCATTCATTCTTGGCAGAAGATTGAATTGTTGAAATATAAATCCTATAAAACGATTCCTCATCTTTGCGAGTTCATTATCGTTCATTGAACTGACGTCCTTACCGGCAAGTATTATTTTCCCGCTGGTAGGTTTATCTAAGAGTCCCAAAAGGTTTAAAAGCGTTGATTTTCCACTACCAGATGGTCCCATTATAACCAATATCTCTCCTTCTTTTATTTCAAGGTTTATTCCCCTTAATGCATTTACCTTAACATCTCCTAAATCATATATTTTTGTCACATTTCTGATCTCGATAAGATTCATTTTTTAGGAATCCTCCCTATAATGCCTTTGTAGTTGATACCTTTATTCAATAATGCGTTTTTCAGTGTAGATTGTTTTTCTATAATAATTACATCTCCCTCTTTGAGTCCTGACAGAACCTGAGCAAAGAAGTCTCCGATATAACCTACTTTCACTTCTTTCATTTCTATTTTCTCCTCATTTTTAACCTTTACATAGTATTTTCCTTCTTTGGGTATTAGGGCATCGGAAGGTATTATTAGAGCATCTTTTATATTTGCTATGATTATACTGATATCACAGTTCATACCTGGCACAAGCTTTTCCATATTTGTAGCTTTTTCTATTTCCACCTTTATTGGAAACACTACAAGTCCTCCATTGCTCACTGCAATTGGGGAGATATAAGATACTTGTCCCATTGCTTTTATCTCTGGTAAAGCTTCAAAACTTATAACAGCTCTGCTGCCTGGCTCAATTTTCCCGTAATCTACTTCATCGACTGCTGCTTCTACATAAATATCTTTGCTCACCACTCTTGCGATCCTTGCACCATTTCCTCCGGCTACATCACCTTCGTCTACATAAACCTCAGCTACTATGCCATCAAACGGGGTGTATATTTTTGTTTCCTCTAACCTCTTTTTTGCTATATCCATCTCTAATTTTTTAATAACTATATCTGATTTTGAACCAGATATTAAAACTTCCTCATAAGCTTTCTTTGCTCTTTCATAATTTAATCTATATTCATCATCTTCAATTTCGGCGATTAGATCTCCTTTTTTAACTCTGTCACCTTCCTGGACATAAACTTTTTTTATAATGCCAGAGACATGTGATTTTACTGTTATATCATCTTTTGCCCTAATTGAACCACTCACATCGATACTTTCTACTATCGGTCCTCTTTTAACGGTATATTCTTGAACGGGATTTATAGTTTCTTTTTTTGCAGAGGTATTACATGAAGTGGCTAATAAAACTATCAGCATTATAAATATGATTGGGTATAATTTTTTCATTGATTCACCTCCAAAAGCTTTTCTAAATCTAACCCACAAGTTGAAAGGTACTGCAGCTTCAAAACCAAAAGGTCAAGAGTTGCTTTTAAGACATTTATTTGGTTTTCTTTAAAGGAAAGTTGGTAAAGTTCTAAATCTTCTGCCGCTACAAAACCACGTTCATAAGCTTTCTTCATCTTCTCTAATTCAATTTCGGAAATCTTTAAGTTGATTTCAGCAGTTTTAAGATCTATCTCTTTCATTCTTATTTGATCTTCAATATTTTCAAGTGTATCTTCCAGATTGTTCAGGGCGTCTTCGTATTTTAAGTGATAATATCTTTCATTTGAAACCGTGAAGAGTTTTTGGTTTTCTCTTTCACCTCTGTCCCATATGTCCCATACAAAAGAAAGACTTATGCTCCAATTATCGGCATTTCCCGGTGGATTTTCTGCATAATTTACTGAAAAAGATATCTGGGGTAAATCTTTTAAAATCATCCATCTTTTTTCCTCTGCGTAAGCTTCTTCAAGAAGTTTATATGCTTCTATATCCTCTCTTAAGGTGCTGCAGGATGCTTCTACAATCTTTTTTGCAAGATTAACAGCTTCTTGAAAATCTTTATCGCTGAAACTTTCTTTTGATTTACTTTCAACGCTTATTAGCTCTTTTTGAAGAGAAAGGATATCCCTTTGTTTTTTCAATACATCTTCTTCCGAAACGTCTTTGTTTTTCATATCTTTTAGCTGCTGTTCATTTATTTCGAGCTCCCGCAAAAGAACAGGCTTTTTCAAAGTTGAAATTTTCCAATTGAATATGTCATTAAAAGCTTCCAAAACGACAGAGTTTTTTGTGTTAACAACTTGGTATTCTTTTAATAAAACATTCGCTTTTTTCTTTTTATAATCGCTCGTGTAATAAATAGCACTGTTTACATCGCCAGATACTCCTATGTTGAACCCTTTCCATTCATAGTTGACGGTATCAAATTCGTTAGATGCGAACACGGATGTTCCAAAAGCATACCAGCGTATTGTCGGGGTAATTGAAGAAGATTTAATATCATTTGAGTCCATATTTATATTTCCAGAGAAAGAAATATAGGGAACTAAAAAACTATCTAAAATTTTCAAATCTATTTCGGAGCTTTTGAGGTCTCTAATAGCAGCTGCAAGACCAGGATCGCTACTCAGTTTATCCTTCACTAAATCAACAAATCCAGCTTGGACTATTGTGGAAAATAGGAGAATTA
>JAGHBG010000076.1 GCA_021161105.1 Thermotogaceae bacterium
CTCTCGAAGAATTTGATGTAAATGTGATCATAGATTCTGTAGTCAAAGTCATTGAAAATAAAAAGACAACTATTATATCTCACGATGGTGTAAAAGAAATAGAAGCTGGCGCTGTTGTATTCACAACCGGTGCAAGAGAAAGGCCCTTTGGTGCTTTGATGATACCGGGAGATAGACCATCTGGAATATTCACGGCAGGGGTTGTTCAAAGATTCATAAACATAGAAAATCGGCTTCCCGGAAAAAGAGCTTTAATACTTGGTTCTGGAGATATCGGCCTTATTATGGCGAGAAGGCTAACACTGGAAGGTATTGAGGTTGTCGGTGTTGTTGAAAGAATGCCATATCCTGGAGGTCTTGCAAGAAATATAAGGCAGTGCCTGGAAGATTTCGATATACCACTTTATCTCTCAAGCACCGTTATAGAAGTTAGAGGAAAGGAGAGGCTTGAAGAAGTTGTTGTGGCAAAAGTTGATGAAACTTTCAAACCTATTCCGGGAACGGAGAAAGTCTTTAAAGTGGATACTCTTGTGCTTTCCGCGGGGCTTTTGCCCATAGTTGACCTGGTAGATGATTTCGCAACGTTGAATGAGACTTCCAGAGGACTCGCAACATCTAACATCGGACAGTCTTCGGTTGAATGGCTATTTGGTGCGGGTAATAGCACTGTCGTCTATGATCTTGTTGATTATGTCACAGTGGAAGGAGAAAGGGCAGGAAAATTTGCAGCTATTTACGCAAAAGGCGAGAAGCTTTCGGAAAAATTGCCACTGATTCCTGGAGAAAACATCAGAGTACTCCATCCAAGATGGTATTCAAAAGATGACGATTTGACAATATATGTAAGAGTTTCGAAACCGATGGAAAAGGGAAAATTAACAATCGGAAACTACGAACGAACTTTAATGAAGTTGATGCCAAGTGAGATGGTAACTCTTAAAATCCCGGCAAGGTACCTTGAAGGTTTCGAAAAGCTCAAGCTATCTATCAAGGAGGTCTGAAAAATGGTTAAAAAACTTATTTGTATACAATGCCCTCTGGGATGCGAGATTGAAGTTAAGCTTAATGAAAAAATGGAAGTCGAAGAAATAAAGGGTAATAGATGCCCGAGAGGATACGAATATGCAATGGAGGAAATGGTTGATCCAAAAAGAATACTAACCACGAGTGTAAAGGTAGAAGGCGGAGATATAGACCTTGTTTCTGTAAAGACGGATAAACCTATACCAAAAAGACTTCTAAAAGATGCTATGAAAACCATTAAAAAAGCTAAAGTGAAAGCACCAATTTGTGTTGGAGATATAATTCTTCCCAACCTTTTAAATACTGAAGCCAATGTAGTAGCAACAAGGCCGGTCAGCTCCAGGGATTCGAACCATGAAGCAACTAAAAACAAAAGGAAAAAATGCAACACCATGCAGAACTGATACAGTATAGTATTTTGATCCACATAAACTGTGAAGAGTCATTAACCACATACTGGCAGAGAAATTTTTTGTGACTTATGTGACAACTGTATATAAACTGTGAAAGCTGCTACTTATTACTAAATGAGAAGAAACATTATTTTCCCAGACACTTTGATTTTTCCGTCTTTTTCAATGAGCAGTCCTTCGTCCTTCAAACGACTTATGTAAGTGTATGCGGTTTGTCTTTTCACACTGAGCTTCTCAAGCCTTTTAACAAGATTCTGTCTATCACCAGCGTAATCCAGTGCAGCCTTTAAAACCTGCTTTTGAAGATCAGTGAGCGTAAAAAACCCCTTAAAGTATCTATTTACTATCTCCTTTATTGTCCTGCGAGCTAAATCATGAGTTATTCTATCCTTATCCAGGTTATGTAGAATTATTTGTTGAGCTATCCATAAAGCATCCCTCGGATTTCCATCGCTGTACATAGCAATATCATAGAGAGTTTCTCCATCAAATATTTCTGGAAAATCTCTTAAACGAAGTAGAATCATTTGCCGGATTTGTTCAGCAGATAATGGCTCAACAAATAATAAACCTTTTAATATGTTCTCAAGGTTTCCTGATTCGTTCCATCTTAAAAGATCCTTAGAATATTCCCGATATATCGAAAAGGGCAGGGATACTATAACTATAAGCTCTTCCTTCTCGAATATACCTTTTAAGGAATCCAGTATATTTAAAACTTCATCTTTTCTCTCTTTATCAAGCTCATCAATTGTAAGCAAAAGTCTTTCATGTTTATCCAGTAATGTTGAAAGAAGGGAATCTATATACTCATAAGCTTCATAAACATTAAATTTTTCTCGAAAACTCTTGTTTTTAGATACAGATACATTCACCGGAGCACTGAGCCCTCCATCAATGGATTTGGAACTTTCTCTTTCTCTCAGGACAAAATCGATAGCCTTCTTTGCATGGTTTGCAAGTTTCCCTTTTTCTTTCATTAAAATCTGTCGTGAGAGCTTATATAAAAGATCCCCAATAATCGTTTCTTTTGAATCCTTTTCTGAGAGTTTTAGAAAAATTGAAACCCCTTCATGAACTTCTATAAAATTCAATACTGTAGTTTTTCCAACGCCAGTCTCTCCACATATTCCATATACCCCACCTGGCTGGAAGTTAACGACCCTTTCAAGAAAATCAAGTTCCTTTTTTCTATCTATCAGCAGTTCCCGATCTTTCAACGGACTATCAAAAAGCTGCTTCAAAACCGCTCTTGCCAATTTCCTATCCATAATTTTACCTCCCCAATACACCAAATACATTATATATCCATTATACATCGTATTGTGACTTATGTGACTACTGTGTATAATGTGTGACAAATGTTATAAAAAATATACTATCTTTTACTAAATTAGTGAACAAAATCACTATTAACTTTTTTTGGAAATTTGTAAACCATTGTGATACTATTTCAACAGAAAGTAAATAAGGGGACAGAGAATGTAAGAGACCCCACACCGTATTCAGAGTTTGTTAAAATAATGGTGTGGGGTTTGTTTTTGATGGATTCTTAAGAGCAATGTTTCTCCGCAACTTAAAAACTTTACGAAGAGGGGGGATTTTTGTGAGAAAACTTTTGGTAGTGCTTTTGGTGGTACTTGTGGTCTTTAACTTTGCAAAGATCAAGATTCAGTTCTGGCATGCTATGAGCTCAAAACGTATGGAAGTAGTAAACAACTTAGTAAAAAAATTCAACGAAACTCACCCGGATATTGAAATCATCGCACAATATACAGGATCATATGCTGAAACTTTGACAAAAGCTATTGCAGCATATAGAGCAGGAGATCAACCACATATTGTTCAAGTTTATGAAGTGGGACTGCAAACCATGTTAGATAGCGGTGCGATTGTCCCTGTTTATAAGTTAGCAGAAATGGCCGGCGAAGACTTTGACTGGGGTCAAATAATTTATCCAATTTTGAGATATTACATGCATGAAGGAAAACTTTACTCAATGCCTTTCAATTCATCAAGTGCGATTTTGTACTACAACAAAGATATATTTGAAAAAGCTGGTATTGATCATCCACCATCAACATTTAAGGAAGTTTATGAAATAGGTAAAAAGTTAGTTGATATGGGTTTGGTTGAAGCCGGAATTACCTTTGGATGGCCAGGCTGGATACTTGAACAGATGTTTGCTTATCACAAACAATTTTTCGCAAACAATGACAATGGAAGATCAGGAAGAGCAACAAAAGTCTTATTTAACAGTGATTTTGGTGTCAAACTTCTTTCAGAATGGATTAAATGGGCTCAAGACAAAGTCTTACTCTACGGTGGAAGAGAATACAGTGCCAATCAGGCTTTCTTATCCGGAAAAGTTGCAATGTTAATTCAGTCTACATCATCAGTAGGTTCCATTCAAAAAGCAGCAACATTTAGAGTTGGCACTTCATTCTTGCCAAGATTGGAAGGTTATCCACGCGGTAATGTAGTTATTGGTGGTGCAACATTATGGGTTATGAAAGGCTTTTCAAAAGAAGAATATGCTGCAATTTGGGAATTTCTGAAGTTCTTACTCGAAACTGACAATACGATTTACTGGCACAAAGGTACTGGATACTTCCCAGTAACAAATCAGGCCGTTAAAGTCTTGATGGACGAAGGATGGTTCTCTGAGAATCCAAATCATTTAACAGCATTCTTGGAAATTTTAAGTGGCGACAACATCTCTCCTGAAACTGTCGGAGTAAGACTTGGAAACTTCGTTACAATTAGAGACATTGAAGATGAAATGCTTGAAAAAGCATTCCAATATAAAGGAAGCGACATAGAAGCTGAAGCCAGAAAATTACTTAAAGAAGCTGAAGAAAAAGCAAATAAAGTTTTGAAAGAATATAATGAAATATTTAAATAATTAATTTACCCAAAAATTATTATAA
>JAGHBG010000007.1 GCA_021161105.1 Thermotogaceae bacterium
CATATATTCCAAGTGATGCCAAATTTCCCTTGGGTTTCTTCGGTTTTTCTTGAAATTCCATAATCTTATTATCTATATCAGTTATCATTATTCCAAATCTGTGAGCTTCTTCTATAGGTACCTCCAAACAAGCTATCGTGCCGTCAGCATCTTTTGATATATGGTAGTCCAATATATCGTTGTAATCCATCGCATAAACATGATCTCCTGATAGGATCACAACATATTCAGGATTATACACATCCACAAACTCTATATTCTGATATACTGCGTTTGCCGTGCCTTTGTACCAATCAGACTCCTTGCTACCCTGATAAGGGGGCAGTATAACCACTCCTCCACCTTTCCTGTCAAGGTCCCACGGTTTTCCTATACCTATGTGTCTTGAGAGCACATGTGGCCTATACTGGGTAAGAACACCTATGGTATATATCCCGCTATTTACACAATTGCTCAATGTAAAATCAATGATCCTGAACTTGCCTCCAAAAGGAACTGCAGGTTTAGCCATCCTTTCCGTTAACACTCCAAGCCTTGTTCCCTGACCCCCTGCAAGGATTAAAGCTACTACATTTTGATGGAACATCATATCACCGCCCGCTTTTCAAAAACGAGAATTTCTTTATCTCCTATCACTTTCTTTTCTTCTCTTACAACGGACTCTTTATCCAATACAGCGTTGTAAACAACTGCTCCTTCCTCTATCACGGTACTTTCCATTATAATAGAATTTTCCACAACCGCACCTGCCCTTATTTTAACGCCACGGAATATCACAGAATTTCTTACCCTGCCTGTTATTATAGTACCATCAGATATCAGGGAATTTTCCACAGCCGCCGTACCTGTGAATTTCGGTGGGGGAAGATCCTTCAGTTTTGTATACACCTTACCATTTTTGTAAAAAAGTTCATCCCTAACACTCTCATTCAATATGTCCATGTTGGTTCTGTAATACTCATAAACACTCTTTTTTATATTTCTCCAATATCCATTGAACTTGTATCCATAGACCTTTAACTTATTTAAGTTAGGTATTATCACATCAAGCAAAAGATCTGTCGCACCACCTGGAACAAAACTATAAAGAAGGTCCATAAGAAGATATTTATTTATGAAATATATTCCAAGAAAAGCTGTCCTGCCCTGAGGATTTTCTGGTTTCTCCTCTATTTTATAGATTCTACCATCCTCATCCATATCGACTATTCCATATTTTGTGAGGTCATAGCTTTCATCTAAATCTTTAACTATTAAAGTTACATCCGCACCTTTTTGAAAGTGAAAGCGAAAAACATCTCCAAAATTTATCTTGTATATATGATCTCCTGAGCCTATAAGTACAAAATCTTCTTCACCTCTTCTAAGTAAGGTCATATTCTGATATATAGCATCGGCGGTGCCTCTGTACCAATAACTGCCCTCGGGTGAAATGTAAGGTTGAAGTATAAAAAGTCCGCCGGTTTTTCTATCAAGATCCCATTCTTTTCCAGAACCGAGATGATCCATCAAACTTCTTGGATTGTATTGAGTTAAAACTCCAACCTTTATTATTCCAGAATTAACCATGTTACTTAATGTAAAATCTATGGCCCGGTACTTCCCAAAAACCGGCATCGCAGCAGATGCTCGTTTGCTTGTTAAAACCCCCAGTTGATCACTTTTTCCACCCGCCAGAATGAGACCAAGAACTTTCATAAAAACCACCTTCTCAGTTGGATAAGAATTCGATTAACTTTTCTTTTCCTTCTTTACTTAAATAAAGTCTATAAAGTTCCTTCTTTTTATCTTTCCCTACTATTATTTTAACAGGATAATCCGTCACAGTAGGAATTTCATCAAGCTCAGAAACAATATAACTTGCCATTGAATTTATGAGCTTCAATATCGCAGGGGAAGTTAAATTACTAAAAAGCCTGAAGCTTCTTGCCATAGAATCTGCTCTGAATGAATCAAAGATATTCTGCTTTCTTGTTCTCAAAGCATTTATAAGTTCTTTGAGATCTTCCGTCTTTTTCCCTATTAAAGTAGAAGAGAATTCAATTATATTTCCACCGTCGAGGTTTATGTAATATTCATCGTCTGTATTTAAACCAAACACTTTACTAAAAAAGTTAAGATCTGTATCTTTTCCTGTACCAGAAAGATATGCTTTGGTTTGCGGGTCATAAAGGTAGAGTTTATCTTTCATATAAACTAACTTTATTTCGCTTTTGGAAGAATCTACAAGCACAAAGGCATAATCATTATCCCGTTTGAACACATAAGTAACCCTTCCCGCTATGTATTCCGGAGAGTTCTTGAGTCTTCTGTCCACCATGTAAACGAAAAATACTCCTATAACAACTATTATTACAAGTATTCCCAGCACTATTCCCGTGTAGTTTCTCCTTCTTCTCGACCTTATCTTCACTTTGCCAGCCTCCTTTCAACGATTTTATTCCAGGACTTTACAGTATTTTCTAATACAAACCTTCTCGTTTCAATGTAATATTTTATTCTATTCGCCAGAACGACCAAATAACCTTCTTCAAGATCGTCGATAGCAATTTTTCTTAACTTTTCGATATCATCAAAATCTCTGTCATATCCTATTGTATCAGCTATTGTGATTATCTTGCCAATTTCATCAAAATCAGGATGAGAAGAAGTGTGGTGCGAAATAGCAATAAGTACGGAGGCATCGTTTATACCGAACCTTCTCCTCACAAATTCTGCTGCCACTTTACCATGTAAAAGAACAGGGTGTACTCTTTCTTCATCGTTTACATCCACCTCCCACAACTCTGCAAGTTTTAAAAGTTTGTTCGGTGGAACATCTCTGAAAAGGTCATGAGAAAGTGCAGCTATTTCCACTTTAAAAGGATTAACTTTATTAATGGCTGCGAGTTTCAAAGCAAAGTCTTTAACAGCAAATATATGTCTTTTTCTCTCCCTGGTAAGTAAAATGTCAAATAAGCCAATTATCTGTGCCGATATTCTCACCATATTTCCTTTTCCATCCCCTCTATTTCAAGTCCTTCATTTATTTCTATATAGTCTATGATACTTTCAAACGTTTTGTGAATGATATTCCTGTTGTTTGAAATCATAGCTACTCCCACTTCCATGAACATAGTTGAATCCATCTTCCCGATCTCAGCAGCTGAAACATTGTATTTCTTTCTGACAAAATTCAAAAGATGCTTTACGATACTTCTTTTCTCTTTCAAAGATGAGACACTGAACAACCTTACTTCAAGTTTTAAAACACCGACATTCATGCTTTTCACCCTCATGATATTATCTTCCCAAGTGCAAAGTAGCTTCCAAGACCGAAAAGTATAAAGGATATGCTTACACCATCTTTCACTATAAATATAAGGCCAACTACAGTAAGCCCATATAGGAAAGAGATTGTTTCATTTTTGAATTTTCTCATAAGAAAACTCATGAGATATGTTATCAGCGCTATTCCTGCAGCAGCACCAGCGCCCAAAAGGATTAGTTTCAAAATTTCCATATTTGACACAGCATGGATAGCATCATCGTAAAGTCCTAAAAGCACCAGCATCGATGAACCACTTATTCCAGGAAGTATCATTGTGGCACCAGCAACAGCTCCACCAATGAACAGATTAAAATAGTTTGGAGGAAAGTTTCCACCATTTGCAAGCATGATCAAAACCATCAGAAGCGCCCCGGCAGCTATTGAAAGTGACGCTTTGAAGTTAAAGCTGATCTCCCTGTACAAATAAAAAAGTCCTCCAATTATAAGGCCAGCAAAAAAAGAAACTGTTTGCACAGGAAAATGAATGAAAAGGTAATCTATAAGCTTTGAGAGTCCTAAAAAAGCTGCAACAACACCCAGTGCTATTCTCATAAGAAACCAGAAATCTTCCTTCTTTATTTTCAATGTGATTAATTCCCAGACAGCATCGACTATACTTTCATACTTTCCTGAAATGAACATTATCGTACCACCACTTATACCGGGAAGAAGATTGGCAATCCCCATCACAAAACCAAGAACTATATCCTTCATGAAATTCACTCCTTGGAGAATATCTCGAGTACTTTTTCTTTCAGCTTTTCCCGTGGATTTTTATCCAGTGTTAAATTAATCTTAAAAGCTTCTTTGTATCTTCTTGACCAGATTATCTGCCGTCTTGCAAAATGCCTGGTATTTCTCTTTAAAACATGTAAATAATGCGAAAAATCATACTTGCCTTTTAAATAATCTATGGTCTCCTTATAACCGATAGTCTTCATGGAATTCAGGTTTTCATTGTATCCCATCTCTAATAGCTTTTCTGTTTCTTCAACGAGTCCCATTTCAACCATCTTTTCAGCGCGTTTGTTTATCCTGTCGTAAAGATCTTTTCTTTCCCTCCAGAGGATAATTATTCCGTACTTTCCAGATGGTTCTGCGTTTTTTTGAAGCTCACTTATTTTTCTTCCTGTTTTCATGTAAACTTCCAGTGCCCTGATAGCCCGCTTTAGATCATTTGGATGAATCTTCTTTGCAGCTTCTGGATCCACATCTTCAAGCATTTTCCTCAGAATACCGGGCTCTTGCTCGTGAAGTTTTTTCAATTCTTTCCGAATATTTTCATCCGCAGGGACCCCTTCAAATATTCCCCTGACCAGTGCATCCAGATAAAGTCCCGTTCCACCAACTATTACCACTTTAATATTTTCCTTTTTGAGAGCTTCTGAAAGAGCATGCACATCTTTTCTGTACATGTAAGCGTTGTAATACTCATCTGGATTGAGTATGTCTATCATGTAATGCTTTACTCTTTTTTGTTCTGCAACTGTTGGTTTCGCTGTTCCGATGTCCATATACCTGTATATCTGCCGCGAATCCATGGAAATTATCTGGCAGTTTATCTCTTCACATATTTCAAGTAAAATTTCTGTCTTTCCAACGCCGGTGGGGCCATAGACTACCGGTATCAACGTTTTTCACTTCCTGCTTCTCTTATACTTAATAAACACAGGGGAACCTACAAATGGATAGACTTCCTCTCTTATCATCCTTCTCAGTGATTTTGTGTACGATTCAGGAATATCAGCCGGTCTGTTTGAAAAAAAGAGAAAAGTCGGTGGTTTTATATCAACCTGCATTCCAAAATAAATCCTGAGCTTTTTTCCTTTCTTCGATGGTGGTGGAGTTACCAAAAGATATTTTTCCAGAGCTCTGTTTATTCTGCTTGTCGAAACCTTTGTTGTATAAGACTTATAAACCTCATCTATCGCTGACAAGAGCTCTTCCAATCCCCAACCTTTCACAGCTGATGTAAAAAGAACAGGACTGTAATCAATGAAATAAAGCTTTTCGTAAAATTGGTTCACAAACTCCTGTTGCCTTTCTTTTCTGCTTTCTACAAGATCCCATTTATTGTATACAACGATCGTTGCTTTTCCTTTTCTCTCGGCAAGACCCGCTAACCTTTGATCCTGGCGAGTTATACCCTCTGTTGCATCAATTACTATAACCACAACATCAGCTCTTTCTATAGCATCAACACTCCTATAAGAACCGATCTTTTCTATGCTCTTCTCTTTTATCTTCGATTTTCTTCTCAAACCCGCAGTGTCTATGAAAAGATACTTTTTCCCATCAATCTCAACAAGTTCATCCACGCTATCCCTGGTAGTTCCTGGAACAGGAGTAACTATAGCCCTTTCTTCTCCAACCAGAGCGTTGAAAATAGAAGACTTTCCAGCGTTTGGTTTTCCAACAAGAGCTATCTTCATAAAGCCCTCTTCCTCTTGCTGTGTTTCAAGGTTTGCACCAAGTTGAGCTAATTTTTCAAATGTAACATCAAGCAAAATATCAATATTTCTTTTTCCCTCCGCCGACACAGGCAGAGGTTCTCCAAAACCCAGAGCATAAATATCTGGAAGAACTTGCTGATAAATTTCATCATTTTCAACCTTTGCTGCGACCAAAAGCACTTTATTTTTGAACTTTCTTAAAATCTCTGCTATATGGAAATCTTCACTGGTTGGTTCTTTTCTTCCATCAACAACGAAAAGTATGAGATCTGCCTTTTCAAGAATCGATAAAACCCGTTCTTTTACAACCGCTCCAATATGATCCTCAGGCCTTTCGAAAATTCCTCCCGTATCTACAAGGTAGAAAGAACCGTTCTCTGTCTTTACCGTATCACGAACGATATCCCTGGTCACCCCAGGGATATCGTCAACGATTGATTTCCTCTTTTTTATCAGTCTATTGAAAAGAGTTGACTTTCCTACATTAGGCTTTCCTATTATCACAACTTCAGCCATTACTTTCCTCCTTCTTCAAAAGCTCTCCTAAACTCTTCGACGGCTGCTGACCTTCAATCTGCTTTTTATATTCCATCAAAGCCTTCATCTCTTCGAGGTCCTTAACACTTAGTATCATCTTTTTCCCCATTTTTCTATCATTAAGTATCCTCAAAACAACCGCTTCTATCTCATCACCTTCCTTAAGCTCCCTTTCAACATGACTTGAAGGAAGGTAAGCATCCACATTGTAATCATTCACCCTGATTATGTACCCTGAATTTACCACCTTTTTTACCTTTCCTTTAACCACACTACCCTTATCCAATTCTTTTTCGGCCCTGTCCCATGGATTTTCCTCTGCCCGTCTTAAAGAAAGTCTCATTCTTTTATTATCTTTATCTATCGAAAGAACCTCTACTTTTACCCTCTTGCCCCTTCTCACAATTTCTTCAGGTTTATCAAAGTAGTTCCAGGAAAGTTCAGAAAGCGGTACAAAACCAGAAACTCCATCCTCAAACTCAACTATAACTCCCGTCTGAAGAACCTTTACAACTCTACCACCATGAATTGAACCCTCAGGATATTTCTCTTCTATTTTTTCCCAGGGATCACCCTTTGCCTTTTTAAAACTCAATATTATTCTTCTCTTCTTTTCGTCTATTTCTACAATCTCTGCTTCAACCTGCTCGCCCTTTCTGACAACATCTCCTATCCTTCCTCTTCTTCCCCAGAATATCTCTTCTATTGGAACAAAACCTATAACATCCTCTGAAAGCTTCATCGTGAAACCATCGTTTCTTATTCTAAGAACCTCCCCATTAACGACATCTCCTACATTGTGGGATTTAATGTACTCCTTAAAAGGATCAGGCATAGTGGCTTTAAGTGAAAGAACAACCCGCTTTCTTTCAGGTTCCATCCTTATTATCTTAAGCTGAACCTTCTGGCCTTCTTCAAACATATCATCAAGCGAATACACTCTTGAATAACTAACCTCACTCCTTGGAAGGAATCCAACAGCTCCTCCTTCAAGCCTGACAAGAATTCCCGCATTTCTCACGGAAAAAACCTCACCTGCAACGATATCTCCCTCTTTGAACTTCCTGAAGAACTCTTCCTTTTCCCTGTCAAGAACCTTCTTTCTGGATAAAACTATATTTGGCCTTCTTCTACCTGTCTCAAAGTTTATGACTTCAAATTCAAGTTCCTTTTCTGGATACTTTTTACCTCTTCTGATAGCCGACTGCGAACCAGGAAGAAAGGCCTCAACCACTCCGTCAATCAATACCCTGTATCCACCCTTTACCTCTCCAACAATTCTCCCCTTAACGATCCTTTCATCGCTCTCAAAAACTTTCTTTATTCTGTCAAGAGCCTTTCTGTAAAGTGGTCTTTTCTCAGATAGGTAGGCCCTCCCCTCATCTTCATCTATTCTAAAAAGGAGTAGTTCCAATTCGTTTCCTTTTTCATACTCATCAAGAGGTTTTATTAGTTCCCTTGATGAGACATAACCCACAAATTTTCCCCCATAGTTTACAAGCACACCATCCTCCAACTTATCAACAACAATCCCCTTCACCACATTACCAATGGAATCCCCAGCCATTTCAACTGACTTTAAAACTTCTTCCATGCTTATTTCCTCACGTCTTTCTTCCATTTTTAATCCCTCCTACTCAATATTTCATAGACTTTTTCAACGTCTTCTTTTGGAGTTGAAGTACCGCTAACAATACCGACACATTCAAAACCATCTACAGAATAACGATTTATCTCCTCTGGATCTTCTATCCATATAACATTTGTATTTCTCCCAGCAATTCTATAAAGCTTTCCAGTATTTGCACTATGTTTTCCTCCCACAACCACTATTAAATCACATTCTTTCGACAATCTTTCAACTTCATATTCTCTTTCCACAGTAACCGGACAAATAGTATTCAAAACTTTGAATTCCTTTATTGAAAAATTCATAAAAATCAACTTTGCAACAAATTCTTTGAACTCAATCCACGAAGAAGTAGTCTGGGAAACAATACATACAGGTTTTGAGTCATCTATTTTCACGGGTTTCTTTAATATAATAGGATCCTCAACATAACCTTTCAAGGCCTCCATTTCAGCATGACCTTCTTTCCCAAAAACAACTACTCTGTATCCCAAATCCCTACATTCTTTCGCTTTTTCAAACAAAGCTTTAACTATTGGGCATGTAAGATCAGCTACTTCCCTGAATCTTTCCTTTATCTTAATACGTTTCTCATATGGCATTCCATGCGCTCTTATTGCAAAAACTGTACCTTCCTTATCTTCTAAATCCCTTTCAACAGCAAGTCCTTTACTTATAAGAAACCTCATTACTCGAGTGTTGTGAACTATATCACCATCGGTAACAACTTCTTTTCCTTTATTTAAAAGATCTAATATACCATTTATAGCTCTTTCAACACCAAAACAGAATCCAAAGTCTTCTGCCTTTTTCACTATCATTTTTTCAATCTCTCCATGACTATTTTCACAATTTTATACACAACTTCTACTGGAGTGAGGTTTGTTGTATCGATTACAACGGCATCTTCTGCAGGTTTCAAAGGAGCCACTTCTCTTTTACTATCCCTTTCATCCCTTTCTTTTAACTGTTTTAAAATTTCCTTATAAGAGATGTTTCCTCCCTTTTCCTTCAGTTCTTTCCACCGTCTTTTCGCCCTTTCCTCAACAGAGGCTGTAAGAAACACTTTCAGGTCAGCATCGGGTAGAACAACCGTACCTATATCCCTTCCTTCAACAACCATCTTTCTATCATCAGCGATATCTCTCTGCAATCTCGAAAGATGCTTTCTAACAACTGGATTTGCCGCATACCTGGAAGCTAACATTCCAGCCTCTACAGTTCTGATCTCATCCCCTACCATCTTTCCATTTAAATAAAGCCTTCCATCCCTGTATTCAAACACAACCTTTGAAAGCACTTCATCTATACCCTTATCATCACTCTCCTTTATGCCATTCTCATGAAGAAACAGGGCAATTGCCCTGTACATCGCTCCTGTATCCAGATAGCCAAAATCCAACTCTTCCGCAACAAGCTTTGCTACGGTTGTTTTTCCAGAGCCTGCAGGACCATCTATGGCTATATGGAACTTTCCCATTTCATGCCTCCTCCGGTGTATCTACTATCTTAAACACCTTATCGAGTCTTGTCATCTCAAAAATTCTCTTTACGCCCGGCTTTAAAGAGGAAAGCACAACATTTTTTCCAGAATTCCTCGCTTCTTTAAGTATTGCAACCAGACTCCCGAGGCCCGCACTATCTATATAAGAAACACTGGAAAAATCAAGAACCATGGTTGCTCCGGAGCAAGTTGCTATTTTTTCCTTGATAGTCTTTTTGAACTCAGCAGAGTGATAAGCATCAATATCTCCTTCAATTATAACAACAAGTTTTCCATTCATATCTTTGAATTCCATATTGAAATCTGTCATTCTTCCACCTCCAATTTTATATGAAGCTCCTTAAGTTGTTTCTCATCAACCTCAGAAGGAGCCCCTGTAAGAGAACAAACTCCAGATGCTGTTTTTGGAAATGCAATAACATCTCTGATAGATTCCTCTCCTGTTATTATAGCAACCAAACGATCAAGTCCAAGAGCTATTCCGCCATGAGGTGGTGCACCGTACTCAAAAGCTTCAAGCAGAAATCCGAATTTTTTCACAGCCTCTTCCTTCGTCAATCCGATTAATTCAAAGACCTTTTCCTGTATATCCCTGTTATGAATTCTTATACTACCCCCACCAACCTCATAACCATTTATTATTATATCGTATGCAAGGGCCTTTATCTTTCCGGGATCATTCCTGTATTTCTCAAGGTCTTCAAGAACTGGCATAGTAAATGGATGATGCCTTGCAACCCAGCGGCTTTCCTCCTCATCCCATTCAAGAAACGGAAAATCCACAACCCACAAAACATCAAAGCCTTTTATCCTGTCTTTAAAACATTCCTTCCCTATCTTGAGTCTCAAAGCTCCCAAAGCTTCACTTAAAAGATACCAATCTTTGTGGAAAGATATTATAACAACGTCTCCGTTATTAACCTTCAAATACTTTCCTATCGCTTCATATTCCTTCTGCAAATGCTTCCTGGTTGGAGAATTCATTTCTCCATCTTTCAGTGAAAACCAGACAACTCCACCAAGCCCGAAATCCCTTACATAAGCAGAAAATTCATCTCCCAGTCTTCTGCTCATTTTATCCGCAAAATTTTTTACAACAAAACCCTTTGCGTACCCTCCTTCGTCTATAACATTTTTTGCTATTCTGAAACTTGTCTCTTTGAAATAATCTGTCAATTCATGAAGCTCCATACCAAATCTTCTATCAGGCTTATCAGAACCGTACCTTCCTATCGCTTCTTCGTAGCTTAATCTATCGAATTTCCCAGGAAGATCAACATCAAGGGTTTCTTTAAAAACCTGCCTTATCATACCCTCAACCAAAGTCATTACATCTTCTCTTTTCACAAAAGACATCTCTATATCAATCTGCGTAAATTCTGGTTGCCTGTCAGCCCTTAAATCTTCATCTCTAAAACATCTTGCCAGCTGATAATACCTGTCAATTCCAGAAACCATAAGTATCTGCTTGAAAAGCTGAGGGGACTGTGGAAGAGCATAGAATGTACCGGGTTTCAATCTCGAAGGTACAAGAAAATCTCTCGCTCCCTCTGGAGTGCTCTTTGTGAGAAAAGGGGTTTCCACCTCAATGAAGTTATGGGAGTCAAGGTACCTTCTGACAACCTGCGTTACTTTATGCCTTACCTCAAGATTTCTTAATACCCTGCCACCTCTTATATCAAGGTATCTGTACTTTAGCCTCACTTCTTCTCTTACATTGTCTCCAGGATAAAACGGAGGGAGTTTTGCTTCAGAAAGAACTTCCATTTCATCAACAAAAACTTCTATTTCTCCTGTTTTCATGTCAGGGTTGACTGTATCCTGAGGTCTTTTCTCAACTTTTCCAGTAATCTTTACAACATCCTCTCTGTTAAGCTCTTCAGCAATTTTGTAAGCTTCCGACTCAGGAGTAACAACTATCTGGGTCTTTCCATATCTATCCCTCAAAATTATGAATTTAATCCCACCAAGATCTCTTATCCTGTCCACCCAACCAGATAAAACAACGCTCTTTCCAATATCTTTCGCGGTGAGCTCACCGCAAGTGTGACTTCTGTACATTTTAGCTCTCCCCTTTAAGCTCTTCTAAAATCTTTCCTACAAGTTCTCTAAAAGCCTGTTCAAATTCCGTGCTCCTGTAGAAAGAAACTGGGGGCATTCCTTTATCCATCATCTCCATAGCCTTTGGATCCATTGGAATTTTCACAAGCAATGGAACCTCAAGTTCCTGCGCGAGTCTTTCTCCTCCACCCTTTCCAAAGAGGTAAACAACATCACCATTTGGACATCTCAAATACGCCATATTTTCAACTACTCCTAATATTCTTACATCCTTACTGGCACTCAAAGGAGCTTCCCTCATTTCTACAACGAACTTCGCAGCCCTTTTGACATCGTCAAGAGCTACAACTTGCGGTGTTGTTACAAGAATTGCCCCATCAATCGATGTTGACTGATAAAGCGTTAAAGCTTCATCACCTGTACCTGGTGGAAGATCTATAACAAGAAAATCTAACTCTCCCCACCTTACATCTGCCAAAAATTGCTCAATAGCTGTTGTTTTGATAGGACCTCTCCATATAACCGGTGCCCCTTCTTCTAAAAGAAAAGCCATGGAGATAACCTTTAAATTCGTTCCGTAATACGCAGGAAGTATCTCTCCGTTATCTACGCTCAATTTATCGTTTAAACCAAGCATTCTTACCACATTTGGCCCATGAAGGTCAAGGTCCAAAAGTCCTACATTGAATCCTTCTTCTGCCAATGCAACTGCCAAATTTACAGAAACGGTGCTCTTTCCAACACCACCTTTACCGCTCATGACAGTTATTTTATGCTTTATCTTTTCCATCTTTTCCTTTAACCTTTGCTTTCTTTTCTGTGCCTCTAAAAAGCGTTGCCTTCTTTCCTCAAGTTCTTTCTTCTTCGGATCGTCCGGTCACTTAGCATTGAATTCTGGCATTCTTGGTCGCCTCCTTCTTATGCCTCCCTGGTTGCCAGAGCATCCTTTGCAATTTCAACATACTTCTTGAATACATCAAAATCATTAACTGCAAGGTCAGCAAGCATCTTTCTGTTAATTTGAACTCCAGCCAATTTAAGTCCATGAATAAGTTCGTTGTACTTGAGTCCCTCCATCCTTGCTGCGGCATTTATTCTAACTATCCACAACTTTCTCATATTTCTCTTTTTCTTCTTTCTTTCAGCAAAAGCAAATTGTCCGCTTCTTATGTACATCTGTTTTGCAAGCTTGTATCTTCTCGAATTGGCTCCTCTGTATCCCTTTGCTGCCTTCAACACCTTTTTTCTCTTCTTCTTTGCATGGGCCGCTCTTTTTACTCTCATCTCCATCTACCTCCTTTTTATTATTTCATTCCAAGAAGCTTCAAAACCCTGTTTTTATCCGCTGCGGAAACCTGCCCTTTTCTCTTAAGCCTCCTTAAGGTGCTTCTTCTTTTCTTACCGGTTTTATGCCATGCATAAGCATGTTCTCTCATAACTTTTCCCTTTCTTGTAACTCTGAATCTTTTTGCTGCACTTCTGTTGGTCTTCATCTTCTTCTTCTTACCCATGCTCATTCCCCCTTCTTCTTTTTTGGCTTTAAAGTCATCCACATATCTCTTCCCTCAAGCTTCGGAGGAGCTTCAACTTCAGCAATATCCGCAGTGTCTTTTGCAACTCTTTCCAAAATCTCCTTACCCCTGTCAGCAAAAACTATTTCTCTACCTATGAACATGATTGCTACTCTCACCCTTGCACCATCTTCAAGAAATCTTTTTATATGCTTTAACTTCGTCTGATAATCGTGCTCATCTATCTTAACTCTGAACTTCATCTGCTTTACCTGCTGCTGTTTTTTCTGCTTTTTCTTTGCCTCTCTTTGCTTTTTCTGCTGCTCATACCTGAACTTTCCATAGTCCATTATCCTCGCAACAGGTGGATTAGCATTGGGTGCTACCAGCACAAGGTCAAGTCCTTTTTTCCTTGCCATCTCAAGTGCTTCCTTGGTTGGATAAACTCCTATCTGCTTTCCATTCTCATCCACTACTCTAACTTTTTGGGCTTTTATTTGTTCGTTCCTTGGAATATCGGATCTTTCAGCGATACTTATCCCCTCCTTTTAAGTTATAAAATGAAAAGCGGG
>JAGHBG010000161.1 GCA_021161105.1 Thermotogaceae bacterium
CACAGCATTTATCTCAACTGTTTTGCTTTTATCAGATTCGAAGTTTAAAATAAGAAAGTTACCAAGCTTTCTTTTAACAGTTTCTACTCCTTCAGACTTCTTTATAAAGATATCAGCTCCAAATTCTTTTGCCCAGTATTCATTTACTATATCTTCAGTAAAAGAAGTCAGCACAATCCCTGCATTCTTGAACACTTCACTCGACCTCAAAAGTCTTACAACATAAGAACCATCTACCCTGGGAAGAAGGTAATCTACTATAATCACATCAGGCTTGTATCTAATAGCCTTACTCAAACCCCCAAAACCATCACAAGCGGTGTAAACCCTAAAGCCCTTTTCTTCCAGGTAATCACGGAAAACTCCTTTCCAGAAAACATCATCATCTACAACCAAAGCAGTTTGCAAAATGCCACCCCGTTCTAATCATGAAAAAATAATATACTTTTATCCAAAATAATTTCTTTTGTTACAAGCAACCCAATCTATAAAATAAAATCGTACTTTCCCACATAATATCCATAAATTTCTTCTTTTAATTCCTTAAAAGCACCTACAACTTCTGGATTATAGAACACTCCAGAAAGTTTGATTATTTCATCAAAAGCGTCATCAAAAGGCATTGGCAATTTATATCTCCTCGGGCTTGTCATCGCATCAAAGCTATCAGCTACAGCAACTATGGCTCCTTCAATAGGTATTTCATTTCCCTTTAATCCACGGGGATAGCCGCTCCCGTCCCACCTCTCGTGATGAGTATAGGCAATAATGGCAGCCTTTTGCAATACATGGGATTTAGTATCTTTTAAAATGTTATAACCAATTATCGTGTGCCTTTTCATCATTTCAAATTCTTTTTCATCCAACGGTCCCACTTTTAACAATATACTGTCGGGAACTCCAATCTTACCTATATCATGCAACGGAGCCGCAAGATTTATTGCCTCAACGTCCTTCTCATTCATTCCCAACTTTTGAGCGATTCTCGCACTGATCCATCCTACCCTTACTGTATGACCATAAGTTTCGTGATCTCTGTATTCCACCACCTCATGAAGTGCTCGTATTAATTCTTCCATAAGAGATTTTTTCTCTTCTCCAGTTATTTCTCCTATTTTTTCCACAGCACTCATGAGATTCTCGACATCATGCAACATCTTTGTTCTTTCTCTAATCCTAACTTTATAAAAATGCCGGTGTCTTTCCATCATTTTAAGCCGTATAGATAACATTCTATAATCTACTGGCTTACCAAGAAAATCATCTGCCCCTGCCTTAGCCGCCTTTTCCATAACTTCTTCATTAAAGTCCGAAGCGACAACAATAACTATAACCGGAATCCCCTTTTTTCTTATCTCACTTATAGCTGTAATCCCTTCTATTGCAGACAAACCAACATCTATAAGGACTACATCAATGTCCTTGTTTTCCTCAAGACACCGCAAGGCTTCCACACCGTTGGTGGCTTCTAAAATTTTATGCCCATCTTCCTCGAGATGTTCCTTAATGGAACCTCTAAATATTTTCTCATCATCAACCACAAGAACTGTCATAATATCCCAGAAAGGTCATACAGCCATAACAGCAAACACCTTAGCATCTTCTACCATATGGGAAATCCTCTTATACTCATTTGGCTGATGCGCTGTCTCGTCTATTGTAGACCATACAACCGCCGCATACCCCCTCGTTCTAAAATGAGCTGCACATGTTCCTCCACCTATTCCCATCACTTTTGGCTTTATTCCTCTAACCTTTTCTATGGTCTTTCTCAAAACGACAACTACTTCGGAATCAACTGGCGTGGGAGCAGAGGCATCCAATCTCTGAACCGATCTTATATTTACCTCAAAGTCACCTTTGTTTCTGTCAACAACTTCTCTAACTAATTCTATAACATCATCTAAATTATACTCTGGAAGAACCCTGCTATCGATGTAAAAGACAAATCTTCCAGGAATAGTGTTAACATTATCTACCGTTTTCTCTGCCTTTGTTGGTTCAAAGGTGCTTACGGGAGGCTCGAAAATCGCATCCATTTTGTAAAACTTTTCTTTCAAAGCTTGATCAATTTTCAAAAGGAGCTCTGCTCCTTTTTTCAAAGCATTCTTTGCAAGTTGCGGTGTTGAAGCATGAGCCTGCCTTCCCAAAACTTCAATTTCTATCCATAGAATACTTTTTTCTGCAATTTCTATTAAATTTCCCTCGCTGTTTCCAGCGTCAGGTATAAGTATTAAATCATCTCCGTTAAATATCCCTTTATCAAGAAGGTAATCTATTCCCCACCTGCTTCCGTATTCTTCGTCAGCAACAAGGGCAAGGCCAAATGTATACTTTGGTTCTATTCCCAGATCCAAAATTGCCTTACCCGCATATATGGAAGTGATCATAGAACCTCCATTGTCTTCCGAGCCTCTGCCATAAATTCTGTCACCTTCAACAACTGGGTCAAATGGATCATGCTTCCACAAGGTTATATCTCCCTCTGGAACCGTATCTATATGGG
>JAGHBG010000147.1 GCA_021161105.1 Thermotogaceae bacterium
ATTTGTGACAGAGCAGGGCATGAAGCGCTAAAAAAACTTTACGGAACAACTGTTGGCATGACGCCTGAGGAGATTAAAAACGAGAGGTTGATAGTTTACTGGGGGATGAATCCCGCCTGGACAAACCTTCATGGGTTTTCCCTTGTTAAAAAATATGGACTTGAAGTTTGGACGGTAGATGTCAGGGTTACACCAACGATGAAAGCGTCCTCGAGAGGTTTTATATTAAAGCCTGGAAGGGACGCTGAATTTGCTCTTTACATAGCAAAGGCCATGGTTGAGAATGGCTGGTATGAGAAAAGCTTTGCAGAAGATTACATAGAAAATTTTAATGATTTTAAAAGTTATCTTTCAGGTCTTGAATGGGACAGAGTAAAAAGAATGGGCCTTTCAAAGAAGGATGTTTTAGATTTTGCAAGGGGCTTCTGGGAAAAAAGAGGGGTTATTCATATAGGATATGGTTTTCAAAGGAGCAGAAATGGTGGAACCTCTGTGTTAAGTGTTGGAATTCTTCCTGTTCTGTCAGGTCACAAGTGTGGATTTTTGTACGATATGAAAACACTTGATAAAAGCTATGCTGAAGGAAGGTTTTTGAGGAAAACTCCAATTAAGACTATCCCGCAGATGAAGATAGCTGAATATATAGAAAACGGAGATATAGAGATGGTTTATATCTACGACGCTAATCCGCTTAATTCTCATCAGAATGTGAACAGGCTCAGAAAGGCTTTCGAAAAGATTTTTGTAGTTGTTCACGATATATTTATGACAGAGACGGCAATAGCTGCAGATGTTGTGCTTCCAGCGAACACTTTTTTTGAAAGACTTGATGTTGTTGACTCGTACTACCACGATTATATCCTTTTGAATGAACCCGTTATGAGGCTTTATGGGTACAGCAACAGAGAGATAACGATGATGCTTTCAAAAAAACTGGGATTTGAAGATGAACATCTTTATGAAAGCGAGGAAAAAATAATAGAGAAAGTCCTTAAAGACAGCGGGCTCAGCTGGGAAGAGCTTAAAGAAAGAAAGGTTATAAAGGGCAGAAAAATATCAAGGTGCAGGGATAAGATTAGAGTATACTTTGACAATTTGAAAGAAGCAGAAGAAATTGATATAAAGGAAGATGAATTTATTCTCATAAGTCCAACCCATTACAGCACGATAACGAGTCAATATTACACGTTGCATGATAAGTTTGATGGTCAAATCTACATGAATCCGGAAGATGGAAAGAAAGTGGGGATTAACGAAGGAGATATGGCAGAGGTCTTTAATGAGTATGGGGGGATAACTTCAAGAGTGAAGTTTTCGGAGGATATTCAAAAGGGCACGGTTGTAATATTTAAGGGATCGTGGCAAAATTTACATGGAAGAAATGTAAACGTGCTTGTTGGTGACGAGGTCCAGGAAGATTATGGTAATGCTTCTATTTATCATGGGTTCAGGGTAAGGGTTAGAAAAATTTGAGGTGGTGCTTGTGAAGTTTTCTGAGATTATCAGAATTTTATCTGATGTTCTCATAAGCTGGAAGGCAAATGGAGATCCAGAGGTCTTTGATGTTGAGATACATTCTTCAAAGGTTAAGAATGGAGATGTTTTTGTATGTAGAAAAGGAGATTTTTTCGATTCACATGAAGTTGCAAGGGAAGTAGTAGAGCGTGGAGCGAAAATCTTAGTTTGTGAAAGGGAAATAGAAAACACAGGAGTTCCTACAATTGTTGTGTCGGATTCTCGCGTAGCGGAAGCCCTTCTTGCCGCTGAATTTTATGGAAAGCCCTACGAAAAACTCCTTGTTTTTGGAGTTACTGGCACGAACGGTAAAACAACGACAATTAGAATGGTTCATTTTATGCTTTCTCAACTTAAAATTCCGGGAAGTGTTGTGAGTACTGTTGGAAATGACATAATGGGAAGAGAAGAAAAGACCTATAACACCACCCCAAATGCTCTGTACCTTATGCGTGTGATGAGAGAGACAGTCGAAAAAGGAGGAAAGTTCATAGCACTTGAAGTTTCTTCCCATGCGATCGCTCAGAAGAGGATATATTCAATAGAATTTGACAGTGCGGCCCTTTTAAATATAACAAGGGATCATCTTGATTTCCATAAAAGCTTTGATGAGTACAAAAGAGTTAAGTTCAGTATATTTAAGTATCTCAAACCCGATGGAGTGGGAGTTATAAGCTATGAATTTTTCAATGAATTGAATAAAGGCAGATTCAGGAAGGTCTTTTTTGGTGATGGAGGAAAATACAGGGTGAAAAACATAGATGTGTCTTTTTCAGGGACGAAATTCAAGCTTGAAACTCCCTGGGGTGTGAAAAATGTAAAGGTTCCAATGGTCGGTGAGTTCAATGCTTACAACGCTGCAGCAGCTCTTATTATGCTCTCGGAGATTGGTTTTGATATAGATGAACTCATAGGGATTTTGAGAAGATTTCCAGGAGTTGATGGCAGGTTTGAAGTTCATAAAGAAGCTCTTAAGCAAGGTATAAGGGTTGTTGTAGATTTTGCACATTCTCCGGACGCTTTAGAAAAGGTGCTGAAGACAGGTAGAAAGCTTTTAGAAGGTAAAGGAAGGATAATTATTGTTTTTGGTGCAGGTGGGATGTCTGATAAGGGGAAAAGAGAGATTATGGGAAGGGTTGCATCGGAGCTTGCCGATGTTGCCATAGTTACCAACGATGATCCCAGAGGAGAAGATCCAGAAGAGATTATAGAGGATATATTGAAAGGATTTCCAAAAGGTAAACAACCACTGGTGATTATTGATAGAAAAGAGGCAATAGAAACAGCTTTAACTCTTGCCAGCAGAAAGGATATTATAATAATCGCTGGAAGAGGTCATGAAGACATGCAGGTTCTTGCACCTGATAGAGAGGTGCCGTTTAAAGACAGAGAGGTGGTCTGGGAATTATTGCAAAAGAAGATAGCAAAAAGGCGTTGATTAATAATTTGCTTGGCAGAAGGTTTTGCTATGATTCAAGGAAAGTAGAAAAAGGTTGCGTTTTTGTTGCGATTAAAGGGAGCAGATTTGATGGCCATGATTTTGCAAAGGAAGCACTTAAAAAAGGTGCTTCTTTTGTTGTGGTTGAAAGGGATTTGCAGCTGGATAACCAGATAGTAGTTGAGGATGTGATAGGTTTTTTATTGGAACTTGCGTGCGAGTATTTGAAAGCGAAGAAAGTAATAGGAGTTACAGGGAGTTCTGGGAAAACTTTTACAAAAGAGGTTCTGGGCAAGCTTTTCCCAGGTGCTTTTAAGACGCCGGGGAATATGAATACAGAAATAGGAATACCGATATCGATATTGAATGAGTACGAGGAACAAAGGGTAGCTATTGTTGAATACGCGATGAATAAAAGGGGAGATATCAAGAGGATTTGTCGTTTTATTAAACCAGATGTTGGAATAGTTTTAAATGTTGGCAGGCAACATATAGGTGTTGCGGGAAGTTTTGAGAATATTTTCCAAGGAAAGATGGAGCTTTTCCAGTGTAGTGGTGCAGCGGTATATAACGCAGACGATGAGAAGATGACGGAGTATGTGAGTGCTTTGGGTAAACCACGGGTGTCTTTTGGAATAAAAAAAGGAGATATCTCCTTGCTGGACTGGAGTTATATGGAAGGTAAGACGAGAGCAAAATACCTGGTTTTTAAAAAGGAAAAGGAAGTGGTGTTAAATGATATCTTTCACAGAGGACATCTTTTAAACATAGCAGCAGCACTGGCAGGTGCTCATATTTTGGGTGAGAGAATATGCTGGGAATGTTTGCAGTATGTCAGAAATATGAAAGGAAGATTTTGCTGGAAAGATATTAATGGGATAAAAATTGTGGATGATACTTACAACGCTTCTCTGGCAGCTTTTGATATGGCGGTAGAGGTTATGCTGAGGGTAAAGGCCAGGAGAAGGTTAGCTGTTGTTGGACCGATTTTTGAACAGGGAGAGTTTTCCAGGGAAACCCACGAAGGTGTATCCAGGATACTCGAAAAATTGGATGGAGTGTTTGTTCTTGATGGATATGAAGGAAGTGAATATATAAATCCCGCCAATGTTGTATCAAGGGTAGCGGATAAAGAAGCACTGGCTGAAAAGGTGGCAAATTATTTAAAAAAGGGAGATGTTGTCCTTTTTAAAGCCTCAAGAGGTGTGGGAATGGAAGAGGTACTCTACAGAGTGGAGGAGATGCTTGGATGATGTACCTTATTGAATTTTTAATAATCCTTTTTCTATTGTGGGTTTATATCAGGTATGCCAGCAGGAAAGGAATAGGGCAACTTATAAAAAAGGATGGGCCGGATCTTCATGGGTACAAGGAAGGTACTCCTACGATGGGGGGAGTTATCTTCATAAGTGTTGCTGCCGTTTTTATGGTAGCCATTAAAGTTGATCCTTTTCTTATAGCGTCCATGGTTGTTTTCATGATGCTGGGTTTGTGGGATGACATGACAAGTATCATAAAAAAAGATGCTTATGGGATGAAGGCAAGACACAAATTTGCACTTCAGATAGTTATTTCTGCGGCTTTATTGTGGCTTTTTTCTCCTGAAACCGTAACTTTCATACCATTTTATGGTAAAGTGAACCCGGGATTTTGGTATTACGTCTTTGCTGTTTTCGTTATGGTAGGAACGGTTAATGCTGTAAATATAACAGATGGCCTTGATGGTCTTGCAGGTTTTGTCAGTGTGTCTTCTTTGCTTTCTATGTACATTTTTTTGCTTTTGAAGGGGCACGAAGAAAATTCAATAATGATTTTGCTGTTTGCGATATTTGCATTTTTAATTTTCAATTCAAAGCCAGCGAAGGTTTTTATGGGAGATACCGGGTCTTTAGCAATAGGAGGCTTTATTTCTGCCCTTGCAATAAAATACCACTTTGAGTTTTATTTGATTTTCTTTGGATTTATCTTTGTAATAGAGACGCTGAGCGTTATCATACAGGTTGCTTCTTATAAGATCAGAGAAAAAAGAGTGTTTAAGATGGCTCCTATACACCACCATTTTGAGCTTTCTGGATGGCAGGAGAGCAAGATAGTTTTTGTTTTTACGGTGTTGAACTTTGTTAGTTCCTTAATTGTTTTGAGGTGATAGATTGAATATAACGCTTCTTGGATTTGGAATTAGCAATAAGGCGATTTTGAATTGCTTAAAAGGCAAACATGATTTTTTCGTCAGCGATATAAATTTAAAGGACGAAGACATAAGGCTTCTGGAGTCTGTGGGAGTTGGGTATGAAACTTCTCATACAGGTAAAATTCTGGATTCCGATATAGTCGTTGTATCGCCAGGAATTAGTCCGCATAGCGGCGTTGGTAAGATGGTGAGAAATTCTAAAGTTGAGAGCGTTGTTGACATTGACTTTTATTTCAGGATAAATAAAAAACCTCCCCTTCTTATTGGAGTGACGGGAACAAACGGAAAGACGACCACGGCATCGATGATATGTCATGTAATAAGGGATTCAGGAAGGGATTGTGCCTTTTTGGGAAACAACGAATCTCCGGTATTCTCCTTTGAGGGAGAAACAGAAGTTATGGTGCTTGAGCTGAGCAGTTTTCAGCTTTATTGGGCACAAAAAATCCCACTTGATATAGGTGTGCTTTTAAACATCTCACCTGATCACCTTGACTGGCATGAAAGTTATGAGGAATACCTTGAAGCCAAGAAAAAAATATTAGCATTTTCTAAGGTGAAACTGATTTCCAGGGAAGTAGCGAACCTGGGATTTTGTAAAGACGCAATTGTTTTTAATGAAGACATCGTCGATCTGGACAAATTTCCTGAAAAACTGAAGTCAGCGCAGAATCTTCAAAATGTGGCAGCAGCTTTTGCTGTAGCCCGGGAGATTGGTATAGAGAGTAAGGAGTTTTATAAGTCTCTTTCAAAGTTTGAAGTTCCTCCGCACAGGATGGAATTTGTTGCAGAGTACAGAGGGGTTAAATTTTATGAGGATTCAAAAGCGACTAACACTTATGCTTCGATGAAAGCTTTAGAGAATTTTGATAAGGTTGTGTTGATCCTCTCTGGAATAGTGAAGGAGAAAGATCTGGGAGATTTTGTGAAGGTGGTGGAGGAGAAGGCAGAAAAAGTCATTCTGCTGGGGGATAGAATAAGAGAAAAGCTGGATTTAAAAAATATGGATGTAGAATTTGCTCGTTCGATGGATGAAGCCGTTAGAAAAGCTTTTGAAGGTGCTAAAAGCGGAATAGTTCTTTTTAGCCCAGCTGGTGCGAGTTTTGATATGTATAAAAATTACAAAGAAAGAGGGAAAGATTTCAAAAGGGCGGTTCGGAGACTGATGGAAGATGGATAGAAAGGCACTTTTGTTTTTCATAATAGTTATCTTAATTCTGGGAAATATGATAATGATAAGTGCACAGGCGGCTGTTTATCTCAGGTTTGGTGGAGACCCATCAGCTGCTATTGTGAAGATTTTAGTAAAACTTTTCTTGGGAGTAATATTGTTTTTTATCTTTTCCGTGTTTAGATACACTGTTCACAGGGAACTTGTATGGTACTATTATTCTGCTGTCCTTCTGCTACTTGTAACAGTTTTTTTCGTTTCAGAAGGTGCTCGCAGGTGGTTGACCATAGGCCCCTTTTCTTTACAACCTTCTGAGTTTGCCAAAATAGTTGTTATTTTGTTCATATCAAGATATATAGAGAAGTATCAGGACAGGATAAGTACTTTTAAATATGGAATATTGTTTCCATTAATACTGGTTTTGCCCATAGTCTTTTTGATATTTTTGGAACCTGATCTTAGTACATCATTGTTGATAACTGTTCTTGCTGTTCTTATGGTTTATACAGCGGGAGCTCGTCTGTGGCATATCCTTTCTATATTTGGAGCAGGCGCTTTAGGAGGATACCTTCTATATGCTTTCAATCTTATCCACACCTATCAAATAGAGAGGTTAAAGGCATTCCTGGAGCGCCAGATGCAGTCTCAGGTTTTACTGTCACTTTCCGCGGCAAAATCTGGGGGAATTCTGGGTAAAGGTATAGGTCTTGGAAGTTTGAAGATACTTGTTCCCGTTTCCGAAAGTGATTTTGTGATATCAATAATTGGCGAAGAAATGGGAGTATTGGGAATAATAGCTGTTGCTGCGGCTTATTTAGGACTTGTCTGGAGTATGATAAAACTTGCTGAAAAAGTAGTTGAGGATAAATTCGCTCAACTGTTTGTTTATGGATATGCTTATTTGATAGTTCTCCATGTTATGGTCAATTTTGGTGTAAATGCAGGAATATTACCTGTTACGGGTGTAACGCTTCCATTTATCAGTAGAGGTGGAAGTTCTTATCTGTCTTTTATGATAGGATTAGGAATAGTAGTTAACATAATCTACGGGAGAGGAGAGGAAGAGGGAAGTTGAGGATAGCTGCGGCTGGTGGGGGAACGGGGGGGCATCTTTTTCCTGCTCTCTCCATTATTGAAAGGTTTCAGAGAAAGGACGATATAGAAGTTTTATATTTTGTGGTTGAGGGAAAGATAGACGAAAGGATTATAAGAAGGGAGCATCCTTCATTTCATGTTGTTCCGATAAGAGCTCGTGGACTTAAAAGGCCCCTTTATTCGCTTTCAAATGTGAAAAGATTTTTTGGCTATGTGAAGAGTATTTTAAAAATCAGGAAGCATTTGAAATCCTTTAAGCCTGATTTTGTTTTATCAACAGGTGGATATGCTGGGGGGCTTTTGGCTCTGGCCTGTGGTGCCAAATATCCGCTGTTCATTCATGAGCAGAATGCAAAGCCCGGTCTTGCAAATGTAAAATCATCAAAATACGCGAAAATAATATTCCTGTCTTTCGAGGAAAGCATAAGATATTTCCCAAAAGAGGTTCGGGACAAGTTAGTAGTTGTAGGCAATCCTGTAAGGGAAATTCATTTTTCCAAACATCTGGTTAATGTTCCTGATGGAATAGTTCTTGTGCTTGGTGGAAGCCTCGGAAGTGAAGATATAAATAGATTTATGGAAGAAGTTTATAAAGTTGATAGAGAAAATATTTACGTGCATTCTACAGGGAGTAGGGAGTGGACTGAAAGACTTTCAAGATACAGCAATGTGAAGGCATATCAATTTATTGATTTTATGCCTGTTTTGTGGAGAAAATCAAAGTTCGTTCTGGCAAGAGCTGGAGCAACCACTGTGGCAGAAATGTTGTATTACAGGAAACAGGGAATATTGATTCCATGGGAGGGGTCTGCAGAGAGTCATCAGTGGAAGAACGCTGAAGAAGCGAAAAAACAAGGGTTTGCAGAGATCTTTAACATACATAGTTTAAGCGTTGGCTATGTAATCGAAAGGATAAATAGTGTAAAATATGAAACGGTGGGATTTTCCGAGAATCCGTCAGAGGTGATATATACGAAGATAATGGAGGAGATACAGTGAAAGAGTACTTCATTGGTATTGGTGGTATTGGAATGAGTGCATTGGCCCTCCATGAGCATTTTAAAGGAAATGAAGTTTGTGGTTCTAATCTGGAGGAAAATGAGAGGGCAAGGTATTTAAGAAACATAGGCTTAAAGGTTCGTGTGGGGCACTCCTATGAAAATGTCCCTGATGATGTAGACCTTGTTGTGAAAACAAGGGCGGTGAATGATAGCAATCCGGAGATTTTGAGGGCGAAGGATTTGAATGTGGAAATTCTGGAGAGAAACGACATGATGATAGAGGAAGTTCACAAGTTGCATCCTTCTATAGGAGTCACTGGGACGGATGGAAAAACCACCACAACCGCGATGATCTATCATGTTTTGAAAAAAATGGGTGAAAGACCATACGGTTTTTTGGGAGGGATCCATAAAAAGTTTGAGCATGGAAATTACTCAAAGGGCGAAAAGGGAGTGGTTTTTGAGCTCGATGAGAGTACCCCTGTTTTTTCTAAATACAGAGTTACTCATCTTGTGATAACAAATTCTCGTGGAGATCACCTGGAGAATTTTAAGAACGATATTAGATACTATATAAAATCTTTTATTGATCTTGTCAAAAATGTCGAAGGAATAACTGTTACTTTCATAGATGATGAATTTTCAGGAGAACTTGGGGATGTAACTTTCGGAATAGGAAGAGGAGACTTCAGTTTTGTTGAAAGAAGAGCAAATGGGAAGTCTCAGATTTTCACTTTTAAGGATCCAGAGGGTAAATATCATGATGTTACGCTTTCAGTTCCTGGATTTCATAACTGTTTGGATGCTCTGGCAACAATAGCCCTTCTTAGCACTATAGGTTATCCTGTGGATGCTGTTATAGAGAGCTTGAGTGATTTCGTAGGTGTTAGCAGAAGATTCACGATATCTTTCAAGGATGAAGAAAGAGAGCTTTATATAATAGATGATTATGCTCACACCCCGGAAGAAGTAAAAAATCTTCTTCTCACCGTCAGGGAAGTCTTTCCAGATAAAAAGGTTGTCGCTGTATTCCAGCCGCACCGCTATACAAGGACATTGAGAGAGAACGGAAGGTTTCCAGCCGCACTTGAATTTGCCGATGAGATTTTCGTTACAAAGATATATGGAGCTTACGAAAAGGGAATAAGAGTTTCTGCAAAAGATATTGTTAAGGGTCTTGAAAAGAATGGGAAAAATGCGAAATTTGTAGAAAACCTGGCTGATTTTGTACATACTTATGTACCAGAGAACAATTCCGTGGTGGTTTTCATAGGTGCCGGAGACATAATTAATTATTCTGCGCAGTTTGTAAACAGACTCAGGGAAGCGATAGTGTGAAGAAGTATCTGGTTATATCAGATACGCATGTGCCAGTTTATCAAAGAGATTTGCCGTCAAAAATATATAACCTTGCAAAAGAGCTTGATGGCGTAATCGCACTGGGTGATTTTATAGATCTTGACACCGTTAGGGCTCTGGAAGCTGTTTCAAAGGAGTTTCATGGGGTCCATGGAAATATGGACCATTTAGATGTTAAAGAGTATCTTCCTGAAAGAAAAGTAATTAGGGTGGAGAGTGTGAATATAGGTCTTATACATGGATGGGGAGCCCCATTTGATATAAGAGAAAGGATATACAAAAGATTTTTGGATATTGAAGATTTAGGCATAATAATGTATGGTCATACCCATGAATTTTTCGACGGAGTGGAAAAACACATAAGGTTCTTAAATCCCGGAACGGCTACCCCCGGTGGAACCTACGCCATCCTTACTTTAAATGGAGGGAAAGCAGAATTCCAGGTCCAGAGGCTTTAATAGATAAGGTGATAAATGACATAAGAGAAATTGTTGGTGACGGCGAGCTTGTAGTGGCTTTTTCTGGCGGAGAGGATAGTTCCCTTGTAGCACTTCTATCAAAACTTGCTCTTGGAAAAGATAAAGTTGTGTTGGCACATATAGACTGGGGAATGTATGAATATGAAAAGCTGAGAAGCATAGTGAAAAAATTTGCGGCGGATCACGACTTGAAGCTTCATATAATTGATGGAGCGGGAAAACAGAAGGATGCTTGGCGATTTGGCCCATCATGTAACAGCTGCACAAAGTTTATAAAACTTCGGCTTTTGAGGGATTTTGCAAGAAGTAGAATAGTTGCCACCGGTTCCAATCAGTATGATACATGGGGAAGAACAGGAATAAAAATAAAAGATAGGTTTTACGCACCTCTTTGGTTTCTTTCGAAAGAAGAAATAAGAGAGATGTTGGATTATCTTAGTGTTGATGTGGGAAAAATAGGGGAATCTGAAGAGAGAGAAGGATGCAAGCTGAAACATTTGTTAAAAATGCTTGTGGCAGAGAATTTTCATGGCAGAGCTGTAGCTGAATCAAACGAAATATTGTTAAAGTATCTGGAGAAAAATAATATTAAAACCAAAAAGGCTGCTGTGAAAATTATTGGGCCGCTTTCGAAAAACATAGCTGCTGTTGTTGTGGAACCCCCCTTAGATGATAAGATGAAAGGTGAATTGGAATATGAACTGAAGAAGGTAAAAGAAATCTCTGAAGTAGTTTTTCCAGATGAGAATAGCGAAGTCGTGGTTGTAGCAGCGCCTCCTGTATACAAAAATGAAGAAGCAAGAAAAAACATAGAAGGATATATCTCGATCCCCGGAAAATATAGATGGATACTTTCAAAAAATGCAAAACTCAGAACATTCCAGGTGGTGGAGATTTCATAAGTTTTTAGTCAGCGTGTAATGAGCTGTTGCTTTGTTTCAAATCTTCCTTGCCGGAAAAATCTTACAAAAAGATAAAATGCTAAAATCCGTGATCTTATGGCGTTTTTATATCCCAATGCTTGATGTAACCTGTTCTTTTGTCGCTTCTTTTAGTTCTTTTATGTCCATCTTTTCTATTCAAGAAGAATTCTTTTGCAGTGATTTCATTATCTCTTCTTTCAATTTTTCAGCAAATTCCTCTGTCAGGTTGAATTTTTCAAGAATGTCAAGTGTGGATAGTGCAGAATAGGGAGCGACTTTTATCATACTGTAAAATGCATCTTCAACTTCTGAGATCAATTTTTGAGTATCCTCGATGCCATACTTTTGCAATTTTAAATCGTTAACTCCAGACTTTATCCAGGCGTACATTCCTAACTTTTCACAAAAAAGAACCCTTCTGTTTGTGCCACCGCTGTATTCTATCACCCATCCGGTGAGGCTTTCACCCCGCACATTTATTTCTTCTTTATCTATGACTTTTGCCC
>JAGHBG010000143.1 GCA_021161105.1 Thermotogaceae bacterium
ATATAAAGGATATAAGAGGTGAATTTGAAAAAATAGGGAAGGATTTGAGGAAGGATGTTAATAAAAAGACTATCGTAAAGCTGAAGGGCTTAAAAGAAGCTGAAAAGGAAGCTGAAGAAATTTTTAGTAGTATCTTAAACAAATTGAATTTCTATAAATTGAATAACACCGTGGAATTTTTGGTTAGTATCAAGAATTTGATGAAGGAAGGTTGATACAGCGTGGCTCAAGATCACAAAGTTAATTTCTCTCTTATTAAAAATATAAAAAACATTAAACTAACAAGAACATTAGCTACATTTGGCATGTTCGTTAAGAATCTTTATAAAAGAAAGGTTCTCTTTTTTACCATTATTGGTGTATTAGTTTTTGTTATAGCTATTGGTGTTTTTGTATTAAGAGCCAAAATGCAAGCAAAGATTCAGGTTAAGGAGGAAGAAGCTGCACAAGCTGTAGCTATAAATCTGTCTATTCATATTCCACCTGGTGCGTATCCGAAAGGTAAAACTTTTACGATTGAACCTGTGATGGGTTCTGATCTTAAGTATTATGAGCAAGTTTATAGATTTGTAGGCAATATTTATAATGTTAAACCAGATGATGGAAGGGATGAATTTGCTATTAAGCCTTTACAGTTAAAAATGTATATACCTGGTGATAGGCTGTTAGGGAGGAATTACGCAAATTTAACTCTTGCGTATATGAAAGATGAAAGCCCTCCTAATCCATTTCCTGGAAGCTATATAGGAAAAGATGAAAGAGGGTATTTCGTTGCTGCAAGTGCATTTCATGCTTCGAAAATAGGCGTTATTCCTGTTCCCGTTACAGGTGAGCAACGCCATGGGTTAAGGCTTGTAAGGGATGTTCTTTCTGTAAAACCAGGAATTATAATTGTCCCTGGAGAATCTCCAAAATTTTCTGGTGATACATCGGAAGGGAATTTTTGGGAAACAGTTTTTCCAGATAGACCTCTTTATGTGTTTGATTATCCGTTGTCTCAACCACGGTCAATGCTTTATATGCAGGAAGCCAGTAGCTTTTTTAAAAGTATAGGTGATAAAAGCTTTGTAAAGTTTGAATCAGAGATATTTGCCCAAGAATTAAAAAGACCGGATGTTAGCAAAAACGAGTATCATATAATTGCCCAAGGTATAGGAGGTCTAATAGTTCTTTATACACTGCTGAACCATCCTGAAATAACCAACATAAAAAAAGTTATTCTTATAGGTGTTCCTTATAGAGGAACCAATATTGCTAATACTTTAATATTTGCAAATATGATATATTCATCACCAGTTAAAAGTGCTGCTGAAGTTTTAGGATTATCAGAAAAGACTTTTATGAATATAAGGTTTCATATCTTTAACTACATAGAGATGATAAATGATTATTATGAAGATGTTCTTCCCGACTCGGATGTTGTAAGAAACATAACATCAAAGCCATTGAGAGAAGATTTGAAGTATTTAGTTATTGTTGGCACTCTTCCTCCTTTTGGAATAGATGTCAAAGGCAGTGGCCTTGAGCGAATATATCCAGAGCTTGTTTCTGGAAGAGGTGACGGAGTTGTAAGTGATGATGAAGCAAGGCTTCCTGGAGTACCTTTGGTGACTTTTCCTGTTTCCTTTGATTCATATTATTCAAAATCTGAGATCATGAATACTATAAAAGGTTTCATAGATACTGACAAGCTACCAACTCCTCCCAAGCTTGAGGAGGATAAATATAAAGAATATCTTCCAGTTGATGTTGTAAAGAGAGAAGGTCTTCCACCTAAAGCCGAAAGTGAGCAAAAAACCGAATCTTATGAAGCTACAGAGGAGGAGGTGCATGAAGGTTATTATCAGCCTAAACAGTTTGTGGAGGAGGAAATACTTCTGGAAGAGGTTGAATATTCTATAAAAGGAAGTTTTTATAATTCTGGTGGTTGTGTCCGAGATGAGCCATATTTTGCTACAAATAAAGTGCTATACAAAGCAAAGAATATCATAGAGAAAGGGAATTTTAAGTTTTTGAAAGAATTTCCCTCGGCACTCTCAGGTATAAAAGACAAAGAAAAGGTTGTGATTGATGTAATAGGGTTTCGCTCATTAGGATCAGTTGAAGATATGAATGATGATTCCATTGATGATTTGCTGGTGTTCCCGGATGGTACGCTTTACTATACAGAAGTTTCAGGAGAAGTGTCAGTTAAGCTATATATTTCAACGAAAGATGGGAAAAAACTGGTAGTTAAAAGCCCTGGAACATATTCAAAATTGATTCCGGTAGATGAAAATTCGATGATATTTTTGACGGATAAAATGTTAATTCTTGTTAGCAAAGATGGTCAGGTATTAGATAGAGTAGTTTTGAGTTTGATAACCAGATCCGGGTATGCTACTAATGTAACGTATGCTTTAAAAATTGATGATGCTTATTTCATAATAACAAAAGAACATTATATGATAGTTTATGATTATAAAAAGAGGGAAAGCTGGTTATTAGGTGAAGGATGGATAGGAAGCAAAAAGATTTTGTATTATAAACCATCTAATTTAGCAATAGTTGTGGGTAAAAAGTTCCTGAACTTTGTCGATTTAAATAGCAAAAGGCTCCTTCAATATATCCAACCACTTGAATATTATGTGAAAGATGCGTTTGTATGTTCGGGTAAACTATACGTTATTGAAGAAAAAGATGACGGTTTTGTGGTTCATATATATCCAATAAGGATTTGATAATATGAGAAAAATTATTTTAATACTCACATTAATATTGGTGTCGACTTTAACATTTTCTGTTTCTGACGAAGCCAAAAATTATTATTTGGCAGGTCTTCGTGCATATCAATTACAAGATTGTTCCAACGCAATAAAATGGTTTGAGCAGGCTTTAATTATGGATCCATCTATAGAAGAATAT
>JAGHBG010000205.1 GCA_021161105.1 Thermotogaceae bacterium
AGTCAAATTATTAACTCAAGATGCAAGCATTGAAGGTTTATATAAATTAATTTCTGATGATAATGAAAAGATAAAAAAATTAGATAAAAGCGTTGAAAAATTGGAGGAATATATAAGGTCTGTGGATAGCAACTTGAGTGATTTAAAATCGAGTGTAGAAGAAATCAGATTTGAAGCTTTTTCTAAAATCGATTTATTGGAAGGGGAGTTGAAGAATTTATCTGATAGCCTTGGAAAAACTGAGACTGAGTTAGAAAACTTATCGGTTTCTGTTGCTACAAATACAGAAAATCTGGGAAAAGCATATTCTTTGATAATCAAAAATAGTGAAGATATTTCTAAACTCGAAAAAGAGCTTTCTAAAGAAATTTCTGATGTTAAAACTCAAATGATGAGTTTAGAGAACAAGTTTTCAAACAAGTTGGTTTCGCTTGATCAGGATGTTTCTGAGTTAGATAACAAAATTTTAACATTGGAAGAGAGAATTCAAAAGGTTTCAGAGAACCTGAATAATTATGTGACAAAGAAGGATTACGTGGCTTTACTTGAAGATATGAGAAAACAGCAGTCACGAATAGACTCTCAAAGAGTATGGATAGTTTTGTCTTTTATCTGGTTGGCAGGACTGAGTGTTTATGTTTTTCTTGCTGGAGGTGGAAGCTGAATGAAATATTCGCAATTTATAGTTGTTGCTTTATTAATAATTTTGGTGAATACAACATTATACGCAGGATATTTCAAGGATGTTTCAACAGAGCATTGGGCGTATAAGCAGGCAGTTGCTTTGAGTAAATTAGGGATTTTAAAGGGATATCCGGATGGGACTTTTAAAGGTGAGCAAAATGTAACGAGGTATCAATTGGCTGTTGCTCTCTATAATATGGTGATATATCTGCAAGAATATGTAGCGGATAAGACCAAAAATTTAGTTGAGGTAAGTTCGCTGTATTCTTTAAGATCAGAGATTTCAGAGATTGCCGATATGGCTTCTAAGGCTTACAAATGGTCATCTGAAAATACAAAATCTATTCAAGAATTGCAAAAAACTCTGACTGACTTAAAAGTTCATACTGTTGGTGGTTCCTCTGGTTCATCGCAAGATATGGATGAAATATTGAATGAAATAATGTCTCTTAAAACAGAATTTGATAATAAGTTGCAGCAATTTGATGTTAAGTGTAGCAAAGGATTTGATGATGCTCAAAAACGCTTAAAATCTTTAGAAGGTGAGATAAAGGAACTTCGTAGCTTATTAAATTCCTTGGCGGAAGAGAAGAAAGCTGTGGATTACTCAGAGGATATAGAAACTTTAAATAGAAAGTATAATGAACTTGATCAAAGATTAAGCAAATTGGAAGATATGTATGAGGCTACTTCTTCCAGGGAGAATAAAGAGGATAAGTCATTAAGTATAGATTTGTACTCCATTAGAAAAGATTTGATAGAACTACAAAACAAATATTCGTCTTTACAGGAAAGAATGTCTAATCTGGCTACGGATGTTGAAAATTTGAAAAATGGAGCTGTAAGTAAAGAAAACTTTGAACAACTAAAAAATGCTTTTGACGGATATAAGAATGATTTAGAAAAGTTAAGGGTATCTGTTGCAAAACTTCAAGATGATGTAAAAGGGATAATGGAATCTATTAATGTTGTAGAAGGAGATTTAAATTCTTATAAGTTGCAAAGTTCTAAAACGGAAGAAATGTTAGAAGATGAAATTTCAAGCATTAAAGCCAGTCTGAATGCTGTAGAAGTAAAATTGAAGGCTCTGGAGGAAGAAGTTCATAACATAAAGGCGTCGAGCGTGAGTTCTAACATTATTTACTCTTATTTGTTTTCTGCTGTCTTGTTCTTGATTGGGATCGCTGCTGCTATATACTTTTAAAAACTTTCCTGACAATTGATTTCGGTAAAAGGAGCTACCGCATGGTAGCCCTTTTTTATTTTTAGGAATACACTTTTTGTTTATAGAACGATTTCTTAGGAGGGAGGAATGTTGGCCAGGCCGAAAGCTTCAAAATTGCTAAAAGCTTTTTTGATAGCGATTATTTTAGGAACGCTTTTTATTGCTTTTCATTATCTTTATTTTGAATCCACAAGGTTGAGTACCTGTGGAGTGGATATTTTTAATGATTGGAGAAGCTATGTTGCTTCTGTTATGCAGAAAATACCCTTTGTGAAGCAAAGAGTTAAATACACTCCATTAAATATTGGTGATCCTAACTATTATTACAAAAGTGTTATTTCAAGTTATGCGGAAGAAATAAACGCTAAGATGGAGGAACTTGATAAAAAGGAAGCGAATCTGGAGAAAATGAAAAAACAGCTCGAGATTGAAATAAGAGTATTGAAGGAACTTCAAGAGAAATGGAGAGAATTCTATGAGAAGGAAGAACTTAGTAAAAAGGTTTATCAGGATGTTGAGGATAATCTAAAGAAATTGTCCAGTTTGATGGGAGAATCTGATGCTGAAAGTATTGCGAAGATAATTAATCAAGAAAGCATAAGTGTGAGAACCATCGCAGCTGCTCTCCAGTATCTACCAAGCGATGTTTCTGCGGAAATTGTTCAAGCCTTAGGGAAGATAAATCCTGAAAAAGCTGCAGAAGTTATGAAACATATCGATTCCATTGATCAGGATCTTGAAAATATAAAAGCTGAAAAAGAAGAACTTAAAAAAGCTCTGGAAGAACTCATTCAAGAAAAGCAGAAGCTTCTTGAGATTGAGGGATTTAGTGAGGTTATAGCGAATTATATAAATGATATGAGTGTAGAACAATTGGGAGCATTAATTGAGGACCTGGGCCTGGGCGTAGAAGAAGTTATTAAGATGGTCAACTTAATGGAATCAGTTAAGAGACAGAAATTTTTAAATTATTTGAGAGAAAATAATCCGAGCATTTTTATGGAAATTTTCAAGAGGGGAATCGGAGGATGAACGTAGGATTTCTGAAAGAGATTGTTTCTGAAGCGGTTGAAAATGAAAAATCAAAGATTAAAAAAAATAGGCTCAATGAGCCCAAAAAGAGCTTTCATGAAATAATGAAAAAACTTTCAAACGATGTGAAAAATGAAGATGGTACTCAAACAAAGAATAAGGAAAAATACGCGACCATTGATGAGGTAATAAGCAAATTGAAAGAAATTGCTAAAAAAGTTTTGTCAGATAGAAGTGAAAATAAAATTGATAGAAATCTTAGCGAGAATGAAAGAAGTGCAGATGTGGAGAAAGTTTTTAGCAATATAGAAAAAAGTGAAAAGATGTTGTCGGTAGTTAAGAAGAGTTTGAATATAGGAAAATCAGACACTACATTGAGTTCTGAAATAGATGATATGAAGGCAAAAAAAATCGTAGAATATAAATTCATTTCCGGGAAAGCTGAGGATAACAGGAATGTTAATGAAAAGGATGAGGTAAAAAGAAAAATTCCTGTTAAAGGCGCAGTTACAAAAAATAATGTTAGAGCAAGCGATTTTGAGAGTAATGGGAAAAGCAGCAAAAATTCAGGGAATGAAGTGCTGAATATTCCAGAAAAAGGAGCAAGAGAAGGTATCGTAAATGTTAAAAAGAGTAGCGTAGAGAGAGATCGTGGCATTCATCCAGTATCAAAGGGTGGTTCAAATGCTTCGACAGCTAAGAATCCGGATTTTGCTGCAGGAAGAGCTTTTCAAAGGAAAGCCCCAGAGAATACAGGGAAGGAAAAATATCATGATTCTGTGAAAGAAAGTTATTATGTTCAGTATGATGGTAAGTTTGTAAAAGGAAATAATTACAAATTTACGAGTGAGAGCAACGAAAAAGCACGCCAGAAAAATGGGAATTTCCTTGCTGCATTTGAAACAAAAAACGCAAAGGATGCAAAGAAACAAGGAAATTATGTGGCAAATGATCGGTCAGAAAAATTGAATAAGTGGAGATCAAAGATTTCAGAACGTTTTTATAATTACAACAATGATAACGATGGAAAGTCAACACATAACCTGACTTTAAGTATTTCTTCTTACATGCCTGATATGAGTAATATCAATCGGTCAGATAATACAAATTTTTCAAAATTGAGTAAGATTTTAAGCAAAGTAGTTGAGCTTTCAAATAAAATGAGGATCTATTTTAACTACAATGTTGAACTGGAGAGAGTCAACAAGGGAAAAGATAAAAAGCTGATTGTAAAAGATATAAAGATCGCCAGAGGAAAGAAAATATTACTGAAGAAAATAGAGATCAGTGTTGAAAAAAGTAAAAAGCCTACAACTAAAAGTGGAGAAAGAATGCTTTACGAGGTTAAAAGTACTTTAAACGAAAAGGTTAGAAATCTAAAAGATGCCCATGCTGCTTTAAAGTTCCATGATACTTATACAGGAAAGCCCAGTAAGAATGGAAGCAAAGAGGTAGGTGAGAACAAGTCAGGTTTTACGGCAAACGAGATTAAAAATTCGGCTGCATCAAACTTTGATGTTGAAAAAGTTGATATTAAGCGTTTAGAGGGGTCTTTTGAAAAAAGAAACGAGCTAAATCCTGGTGAAATTGTACGCAGAGTAGCAGATACAATTGTCAGGAGATCAAATGAAAATAGTTTTAAAGAAACAGCCACGCTTAGAATGTATCCTCCGAAACTCGGTGAGGTAGAGGTAACTATAGTAAAGAGTGGAAATAGTGTGGAGGTAAAGTTCAAGGTTTTCAACAAGGATGCTCATGATGCTCTTCAGAAAAGTATCCATCTTCTTACGAGCAGATTGAATTCTCAAGGTTTTACTTTGGATAAAGTAGAGGTTACTCAGGAAAATAAAGAGGACTTACCGGAAAATTATGACGAAAACGAAAGAAATAATCATAGTGAGAGTCAACGGGAAAGCAATAGGGAGAATCAAAAAAATAAAGAGAAAGAAGGTGAAAGTGATGATGATAAATGATTTAAGTTCAGTGTATTTGAACAGCTTATATGGAGCTAACGATGGCAGCAGGAAAAGGGAATTGGACAAACAGGCTTTTCTCGAACTTCTTATAACGGAGCTCAAGAATCAAAATCCGCTTGAGCCTCTGGATAATAAAGATTTGGTCGCTCAGCTTACACAGCTCACGTCGCTTGAACAGATATCTAACATGACGAAATCAGTGACGGATTTCATAAAAACTAATATTGGTTTAATGAAAGCTCAATCTTCCTCCATGATAGGGAAAACAGTTGTTGTGAGAGCTAATAACATAGATGTTTCTGATGGAAAAGCACCTCCTATTTATTTCAAATTAGATGAACCCGCAAGGGTAGTTTTGAAAATTGTAGATTCTAATGGAAAGGAAGTTTTCTATAAAGATTTTGGGGAACTTAACGAGGGACTTCAGTATTATGTGTGGGACACTAAGAATAACGAGGGAGTAGCCCTGCCAGATGGTGTTTATTATTACTCAGTTTATAAGATAAACCCCGACGGTACCCAGGAGGATATCGGAGGCCTTGAAAGTGGGAAAGTAGAAGCTGTTCAATTTGAGGGAGAGAACATTTACATACTTGTTGATGGTAAAAGGTATCCTGTGTCGTCAATAATAGAGGTTTCTGAGGAGGGGTGATTGGATATGATGAGATCGATGTTTTCTGCGATATCAGGTCTTAAGTCTTTTCAAACTTCTATGGACGTGGTTGGCAGCAACATTGCAAATGTAAACACTCCGGGCTACAAGGCTTCGAGAGTAGTATTTCAAACAGCCCTGTCTCAGCTTTTGAAAAGTGCAAGGACTCCATCGGAAGGGCTTGGAGGTATAAATCCTATTCAAATTGGTCTTGGTTCAAGAATTGCAGCGATTGATAAGATGATGACTCAAGGATCATTTCAGTCTACAGGAAAGAAAACAGACCTTGCGATTCAGGGTGATGGCTTTTTCATAGTTACTGATGGAGTAAGAAAATATTATACAAGAGCAGGCAATTTTGATCTTGATTCCAATGGTAATCTCATACAAACTTCCACAGGACTCAAAGTTATGGGTTGGCAAGCTCAGCTTGATCCAACTACGGGGAGGAGATTTGTTGACACAAACTTGCCAGTATCAGAGCTCGTTGTAAAAGCTGGTATGACGCTTCCAGCAAAGAAAACTACAGTTACAAAATTTGGGGGTAATATGAAAAGCGATGTTGGATTTAAGAATTTTGAAATAACTTTAACAGCTGACGATGGCACGAAACACAATGTTCGTGTGACATTTAGCAGAAGTGGAGAAATATCGGATGATTCAAATGACCCTTTTAATGAAAATCAGAGGTATACCTTTGAGGTAGATACCGATGGTGATGGGACTGCAGAAACATCAGGTTATGTTGTTTTAGATAAATTTGGAAATGTAGTAGACGCTGCTTTTAGTGGAGGAGGAACTTCTTATTCGGTAGCTTCTGGTGCTGATCTTGTTATTACAAATTCTGGGACATTCAAATTTTATGAAGCTGACGATCCGACTAACTTTGTCATTCCTGATTATCAGTCTCCTTTATTTACAACTTCTGCTCAGGTTTACGATACTTTAGGGAATCCATATCAAGTTTATTTTGATTTTATAAAGCTTGGATATGTAGATGATGATCATAGAAATGTCTGGATATGGAGGGCAAGGATTCCCACTGGAGAAGAAATTTCGTACATGAAAGATGATACAACTGATGTTGCAAATGCAATTGGAGGAGTAATTAATTTCGATGAAACTGGAATGTTAAAGGATTTTGGAGGTTTAGTTGATGATGGAGATAGCACTACTCCTATAACTGTGGAAAATTCAATCAGTTGGAACCCGGATGATCAGGTAAAATATATAAAGTTCGATGCTGGAAGAAGTGGAGATAGTGTTGTAAAAATAAAAGTAGATCTTAATGAACTCACCCAGTACTCTGGAGAATTTTCCGCTGCTGTTGATTATCAAGATGGTTATCCTCTTGGTACCTTAGAATCTTTTGCAATAAATGAATATGGAGAAATTGTTGGAACATTCAGTAACGGTATTACGGATGCTCTTGGAAAGGTGGCTCTGGCTGTTTTTAATAATCCTGCAGGACTTACTGATATGGGGAAATCTTTGTATATCGAGTCGGCTAACAGCGGTATTGCGAAAATAGGGGAAGTTGGAAGTGGAGGAAGAGGGACATTAATCCCTGGTGCACTGGAAATGAGCAATGTTGACCTGGCAGAGGAGTTTACCAAGATGATAGTTTCACAAAGAGGTTTTCAGGCAAATGCAAGGGTTATAACAACATCAGATCAAATTTTGAATGAACTTGTGAACATCAAGAGGTGATCATATGTCCCCTAATAATGGGGGTGGGGTATTGTGATTTGGGTTACAAGACTTAATGGAGAGAAATTTGTTATTAATTCTGATCATATAGAAATTGTAGAGGCGAATCCTGATACTGTAATAACTCTCACAAATGGCGATAAATATATAGTAAAGGAAAGTGTAGATGAAATCATAGAAAAAGTTATAGAATTTAGAAGGAAAATATTTGCTGATCTTTTTCGATTTGATAAGAGGTGATGAATTATGGATATAGCCCTCTTAGCTGGTTTGGGCCTTGCTCTGGCAGGCATAGCTGTGGGACTTATGAGTAGTGGAGGAGATATAAGAACGTTTATAGATTTTCCGTCGCTTATGATCACAGTGGTTGGGTCTCTGGGATCAACAATCGCATCTCAGCCCAGGGAAACAGGTTTTAAAATAATTCAAATAATGATGAGTGTATTAAGAAACCCTAAACTTGACTTTATTGGAATGATAAGAACATTGGTTTCTTTTTCTGAAAAAGCTCGAAGAGAAGGGCTTTTGTCACTTGAGGAGAATTTAGAGGAACTTGAGGATCCTTTTTTAAAGAAAGCACTCCAGCTTGTTGTAGACGGTACAGATCCTGAAGTATTGAAAGGTATGCTTTACACTGAGATGGAACTTTTTGAGGCTGAGCTGGATGCTCGGCGTGCAGTGCTTGAAGCTGCTGGTGCATTTGCTCCAGCCTTTGGAATGATAGGTACACTTATTGGGCTTATATCGATGCTTAAGTCCATGAACGATCCTTCAACTATAGGACCATCGATGGCTGTTGCTCTTATTACAACTTTGTATGGTTCAATACTGGCAAATGCTTTTTACTTGCCAATGGCTGAAAAACTTAAATCACGTGCAATTAAGCAACTACAACTTAAACGAATGATACTGGAGGGAGTTTTATCAATACAGGCTGGAGAGAATCCGAGGATATTAGAAGAAAAATTAAAGTCATTCCTGCCAGAAACTGACAAAGCAGCTTATGAAAAAGAAGTACAGGAGGCAACTGCCTGATGGCTAAAAAGCCTGAATGTCCAAAAGGTTCACCGGCATGGATGACAACTTACGGTGATATGGTTACGCTGCTTTTAACATTTTTTGTTTTGCTTGTGTCAATGAGCAGTATCAGCCCTGGTAAATTTCAACAAACAGCAGCAGGCTTGAGAATAGCGCTTAGAGGGGGTCCACCAAGTGTTTTAATGGGAGGTAAGTCAATAAATAAGGAGCCTCTTATATCTGCAAAGGAGGGTGTATATAGAGAACTTATAAAGTTAATGGCTGACCCACATTATAAAGGAAAGATCACGATTCAGGAAACGGAAGAAGGTATATTGATAGTATTGCAAGATATGATTTTTTTTGATCCAGGTAGTGCAAGACTAACGAAGCAGGCGAAAGAGCTGTTGAAAAAAATAGGTGTGATAATAATAGAACATACAGCAAATAAATTGGTAATATATGGATATACTGATGATACACCTGTTCTACCAACTTCCATATATGCTTCTAATTGGCACTTAGGTGCAGCGCGAGCAGCAAGTGTAGCGAAATTTTTTGCGGAGGATTTAAGGAAGATAAGGGAAATTGAGAGATTAGCCGATATAAGGGCGGGCAATTTTGACATAGAGTTCTACTACAATCCTGACAGGTTTATACCTGTTGCGGTAGGTGATAAAGCTATATTGAAAGAGAAAAAACAACTTGACCAATGGAGAGAAACAGCAATAGCTATAGTTAGGTCTAAGTTTAGGGCAGGCGAGATAACAAAAAGTCAGTGGGAGAGCAAAATCGTCGAGATTAATAATGAATATAATAAGAAGCTTCAGGAGTTACGGTTAAAATATAGGAAGATTGAAATATTAATAGAGAACGAAACGATGTAAGGGGGTGTAGTGAATGCCAGAAGAAGAAGTTCCTCAAGTTGAAGAAAGCGGGGGCAAAAAAAAGAAGTCAAAAGTGTCAATAATGCCTATAATAACATCTGCAATTGTAGCAGCAGCTATATCATATTTGATATTAATATTCATGGCTCCCAGGATTCTTAGCAGTAATGTTGCAAATCAAGAGAAATCAAATCCCCCAGGTACAACTCAGCTTGTTCAACCAAGGGAAATAAGTGCTGTTTTGATTTCACCTGGTTCTAATGAAACCTTTCCTCTTAAGGGAGCGGATCAGGTTGTAGTTGTGGATTTTTTGATATTTAAAGTTGGAAGTGATGCATGTAGAGCTGCTATAGCTGATAAATCTCATGAGATAATGGATGCTTTATCTAAGATATTTTTTAGTAAAGAAAAATCTGAACTTTCCACTGGAGCGGGCATAGAGCTTCTTAAAAGGCAGATAAAAGAAGCAGCAAATATGATAACAGGTTTTGTTGGAGATAAAGAACCGTATGGTGTTATTAATGTCTATATAAGGATCAAAGCTTTTGCTTCCACCGAGTGAGGTGAGAAAATATGTCTGATATACTCAGTCAGGACGAAATAGATAAATTATTAAAGTCGTTGTCGTCAGGAGAAGTTGATATGGAAGAGATAAAGGAAGAAGAAGAAAAAAAGGCCGTAAAAACATACGACTTTAAAAGGCCGAGTAAGTTTTCTAAGGAACAGTTAAGAACCTTTGAAATGATTCATGAGAATTTTGCGAGGTCACTGTCTACCTATTTGTCGGGCAGAGTGAGAAGTTTTGTTAATATATCGTTGGCCAGTGTTGATCAAATAACGTATGAAGAATTTACAAGATCACTTCCGAATCCTTCCTTCGTAACAGTTTTTTCTGCGAATGAGCTTGTTGGAAGTGTAGTAATGGAAATGGGACTTGAAATATTTTATACAATTTTAGACTTAATTTTGGGAGGACCGGGACTTCCTATGACTAACAGAAGTCCAACGGATGTTGAAATTTCCATAATGAGGAGAGAGGTTTTAAGTATATTAACACATCTTGCGCAGGCATGGGAGGACATACAAGCTTTTGTTCCAAATATAGAAAGCATAGAATCGAATCCACAGTTTGTTCAAGTTGCGCCTCCAAGTGAAATGGTTGTTCTTGTGACACTTTATATGTCAGTCGGGAAAACGGAGGGTTTTATGAACATATGCTGGCCTTCCAACGTTATAGAACCATTTGCAGAAAAACTATCTGCGAGACTTTGGTTTACAACAAGAGCTCAAAAAGTTTCTGAGGAAAATGTAAAGAAGTTGAGAGAGAGTATAAAAAGTGCCTATGCTGATGTATCAGCTGTTTTGGGTGAAGTCATGTTATCTTTATGGGATATATTGAATTTGAATGTTGGTGATGTTATCAGGCTTAATACACACCAAGATGATCCTATAATCATAAAAGTGAATGGAACAGAGAAATTTAAAGCAATGCCCGGTACATATCGTGGTCATTATGCTGCAAAGATTTCTGAGATGGTTAAAATGGAGGTGAAAAAATGAGTGATGAATTCCTCTCTCAAGATGAACTTGACGCTCTTTTAAAAGGAATGAATAGTGAAAATAAAGGAGATATATCCAGTAGCAAAGAAGGCTTAATAGATAAGGATATAATTGGTGAAATTAGTAATGTATCAATGGGAGCAGCTGCCACTGCTCTCTCGACGATATTGGGAAGAGAAGTTAATATAACCATGTCTAAAGTGGAGGGACTCCCATTTGAGAAAGTTGAAGAAACCTTAAAAGGAGAACAGGTTGTGGTTGTAGTTGAATATATAGAAGGAATTCATGGATTGAATGTACTTGTTTTTCCCAAGCAGGTAGTTACAGTCATAGCTGATTTTATGATGGGGGGAAATGGAGATGTAGATGAAAATATAGAGCTTAATGATATAATGCTCAGTGCTGTATCTGAAGCAATGAATCAAATGATGGGTTCTACGTCTACAGCTTTAAGTGAACTTTTTGGTAAAAATGTTAGCATATCACCTCCAAAGGTGGAAGTTTACAATTTTGATGATCCCAACACAAAACTTCCACCGATAGAAAGTGATCCCAATAAGATTGTAACAAAAGTTGAGTTTGATTTTGAAATAGAAGGCTTTCAAAAGGCCAGATTTTTCCAGATTCTTGGAAGCGACCTTGTGAAACAAATGTGTGATATGTTTAAAGAAGCAAAAGGTCTCAAAGAACAGCCAAAATCGCAACAGAAATCTTTGTCGCAACAGACTTCAGCTGCCCAGACAATATCTGCTCCAGGTTCTCTTCCGCCCCCATCGCAGACTTCACAACCGGTTAAAGCCCAACCTGTTCAATTTCAAGAACTATCATCATCGCAGGAGACAGCTTCTTCGCAAGTTCTGTCGGATAAGTTAGAACTTCTTTTTGATATTCCCCTAAAAGTTTCTGTAGAACTGGGAAGGACTAAGATGACTCTAAAAGAGGTTTTAGAACTTTCGGTGGGTTCTCTAATCGAACTTGATAAACTTACAGGTGAGCCTGTTGATATATTGGTCAACGGGAAACTTATCGCTCGTGGAGAAGTCGTTGTTATTGATGAGAACTTTGGTGTGAGAATTACAGATATAATAAGTCCAAAGGAGAGACTATATGCTTTTAGGGAATAAGGCTCGTTTTTATCTTTTTCTTGTCTTTTCATTTTTAATATGCGTTTCTACTGGTTATTCTCAAAGAGAAATAATTGAGTTTTTTTCATCCATAGCAGGTGAAAGAAATTTTATAGTTGACTTTTCCATATATTTTCACGTGTATGATGAAGAAAAACAGAATTATTCTGATTTTGAAATGTCTATGTTTACCGTAGTGAGGGATATGGCAGATTTTTATGTAAAGGTAAAAAAACCAGAAGTGGTAAATGATATAACTTTCGTTTACTACTCCGATTCAAATAGAATATATTCAGGCTATGATGATAAATTCTACATGGATTCTGTAGAAATACCTGATGATATAATTATAAAAATTGTAAATGAGACTTTAGACGTTTTATCTTCACCGTTTTTTATTTATAAGAGAGAAAAGGTTGAAAATGGCGATGTGCTTTATACATTTTCGCTATCCAGTGCCATATTTTTGAGAAAGTTGGGTATAGAGCCCATTTCCGTGTCGGTAGTATTCTCTAATGATAAACTTAGAGAAATAACTATAAACGGAGAGAAAAACGATTATGTAAAAATCCTCTTGAATGAACTCAAAGCAGGAATTAATGTGGATAATTATTTCCCTCCTGACGGCTATTAATTTTTGAATATCTCAGTATGTTCTCAATTGAAGATACGAAGAGTTCAGGAAACATTCTCTTTGAAATGTTTGGGTCGTTTATAAGATCAGAATCCTTTATTTTACCTCTTGTGAACATTTGGATTTTCAGTATATATTCCTTCATTTTTCCTACTATTTCTACTCCTCCAAAATTCCCGTGACCGGGAATTACAAAAAGGGGCTGTAAATCTCTTATAAAGTCCAGTACATGAAGCCATGAGTCTAAGTTACTGTCTGGAGTTATCTCAGGATGATATTTGTTAAATATTAAATCTCCAGATATAAGAACATTGTCATCTTCTAAGTAAACAATAGTGGAATCAGGTGTATGCCCGCCAAGTTGAAAGAGTGATATTTTTTTACCACAAATGTTGAAAATTTTCTTCTTG
>JAGHBG010000142.1 GCA_021161105.1 Thermotogaceae bacterium
ATCCAATAAAACCAGAAAAACTGGCACAAAACTTTCACAAATATTAACCTTCCTGCCTTCTGGCAGAAGGTGGGAAACCGGGCGGTTTCCTCTTACTTTTCTAAACCCAAGCAAAAATGGTGGGCCGTGCAGGACTCGAACCTGCAGCCCCCTGATTAAGAATCAGGTGCTCTACCAGTTGAGCTAACGGCCCACCTGCTCTTCGTGGTGCCCCTGGGAGGAATCGAACCTCCATTTGCGGATTAGGAATCCGCCGTTCTATCCGTTGAACTACAGGGGCTCCACAAAATTTATTTTATCACATCAAAGACCTTCAAGCAATGGTGGAGGCGATGGGACTTGAACCCACGACCTCTACCGTGCCATGGTAGCGCTCTCCCAAGCTGAGCTACGCCCCCACGCAGTTCAGAATTATATCAGTCTATTTAATGCTGTCAAGAATTTAGCACGGGCAATACGCATTAAAAACAAAAAGGGGCTTTTAGCCCCATTTGGTGCCGAGGGCGGGACTTGAACCCGCACGGGCCGAAGCCCACATGGCCCTCAACCATGCGTGTCTGCCAATTCCACCACCTCGGCATCCGAACCTATATTATACCATATCTTACTTTTACTTTCAATACCCCTTTAAATACAGTTCCCCACTCAATTTCTCGTTTAATTAAAATACCACTTTCTTTTAGTTTTATCAAGACCGAACAAACTGCGCACACGAATAGCTATGCTCACTTGTTTCTCCAAATCTTTCCGGTAATTTGGACAACATAAATAACTATATTTCGCTTTTTTACCTTTCCCGTATGCAGGTTTACCTAAAACATGATGTTTTTTATCACCCTTCTCGCATCCATCAATTAGCAACCGCATACGACATAAACAAATTAAAAACGTTCTACTGACATGTATCGTTTTTACTTAGCAATCTATAGAAAAAATTAAACGCGGGGAAAACCCCCGCACATTTCCACCATATAAAATTTTCAAATAAAATTTCTGAGGTAGTTTAAACCCATTAAAAGCCCTTTCATCGACTTCTCATTATCTCCTTCCCAAACAGGATCTTCATGTTCAATACTTACCACGAAATCGTATCCAACCTTTTTGAGTTCTCTTATGAAATCTTCCCAGTCTATCTCACCAAAGCCCGGGAGTCTATATATCCACCAGCTTTTTCCATGCGGATTAGAACCAAAATATCCGTATATCCCCTGCTCGTATATCTTTTTTCTATCTATTTCCACATCTTTTGCATGTACATGGAAAATTCTGTCACTAAATTCCTTTATAACTTCAGTATAATCAATTCCAAGCCAATAGAGATGTGAAGGATCTAAATTAAGGCCAAAAGAATCTGGAGTAATCCTGAATATTTCTCGCCACAGCTGAGGAGAATAGAATATATTCCCTATTTTTTCATTTTCCTGCCAGCTAACCATGGGACAATTTTCTATCATCAATTTAACATTTTTGCTTTCAGCATAAGAAATCAGTGGTTTAAACACCTTTTCAAACTCTTTGATGTTTTCTTCTACGCTTTTAGTGGGATCACGACCTACAAAGGTCCCCACAAGCTCCACTCCCAGCATGCTGGCTGCATCTATGACTTTCATAAGATGATTGTTTATAAATTCTCTCTTCTTTGGATCTGGATGCAAATTGTTATCATAATAGGCAAACGAAGAAATAATAAGCTCATTTTTATCCAAAAGTGCTTTGACTTCTTCGGCTCGCTTTCGGTCAAATGTGGTAACATCTATTGTCGTAGAAGAATAATCACGCTCATTGATTACCGGCCAGGCAGCAACTTCAAGAGCTTCAAAACCCGCAGAGTGCGCCCACTCAGCTATTCTTTGAAAATCCAAACCTTTAAGCGCTACCGTTAAAAAGCCTATTTTCATCTTCAGCACCTCCCGAGGGAAAGGGGAGATCAGCAACAGCCGATCTCCCCTGCTTGCCATTTCTCAAAAGACAGACTCCGGGTAATAGTAGTCTTTCGCATTTTCTTTTGTTATGGTCTCCGTGGAAAGAATGATTTTCCTTGGTATACCTTTTTGATAGAATCCGTTAAGAGATTCTCCCTTCAATGCCATAACAGCAAGGTTTATGGCTGTTGCAATCATGTTCGGTGGGTAAGTGAAGTCTACCTGCACAAGAGAATGACCTTCCATGATCATCTTCACAATATTCTTTTCTCCTGCTCCTCCGACGAGTATTATATCTTTATCTCTTCCTGCCTGTTTGAGAGCAAGTATTACACCATGAAGCATGTCATCGTCACCTGTCCATACAGCATCAATTTTAGGGAATTTTGTGAGAATGTTTTGCATAACCTCAAATGCTTTTTCCCTGCTCCAATACCCGGGTTGCTGGGCTATGATTTTTATACCTGGATAGGGTTTAAGAGCATCCTTGAAAGCGTTAACCCTTTCTGTGTTAATGGAACACGGTATACCTTCAATTATTACGACGTTTCCTTTACCTTCCAGTTTCTCTGCAATGTACTTACCAGCTAGATATCCATACATATAGTTATCGCCGGCGATGTAGGTGTTGTATTCTTCTGAGTTTATTCCCCTATCCACTATTACCGTGTAAACACCTTCCCGAAAGGCTTTCACGGCAATCGGTGTTAATGGAGCAGATTCGTAAGGGTTAAGAACCAATGCATCGATACCTTTAGCAAGCAAGGCCTGGATCTGAGCTATCTGTTCACTTGGCTCTTTCGCCGTGACCAGATAGAACTCAACGCTTGGATCATCCTTGTACTGGTTAATAGCGTACTTGGCCCACCAAACCATACCAGCCGTCCAGCCATGATCAGCTGCAGGTATAGCAACTCCGATCTTGAACTTAGCAAATGCTACAAGCGTTAAAACCATGAGCAAAATTACTAAAAACTTCCTCATAATAAAACCACCTCCCCGTTAGAAATTACCCATATAATGGGTCACTCTTTACTTAAATTTTGAAGAAGCACAGCTCCAATGATGATGAGCCCTTTCACCATCCCCTGCAGGTAAACAGCTACATTCAGCATAACAAGCATATTGTTAATAACTCCCAGAATAAGTGCCCCAAAAAATGTTCCAAATATACTCCCCTTTCCCCCACTCAAACTGGTTCCACCGATTACAGCTGCAGCGATGGCATCGAGCTCAAATCCATTTCCCGTTGAAGATGAACTAACCGACCCCATCATGGAAGAAAGGAGTATTCCAGAGATCGCCACAGATATCCCGCTGATCACATATGTCCATGTCCTGACCCAATCAACGTTGATGGCGGAATAAAAAGACGCTGTTTCATTTGCACCAACTGCAAAAATATACCTTCCGAATTTCGTATTGTTGAGAATAATATGTGCCAAAAGTGCATAACCAATAAAAACCAACATGGGAAGAGGCATCCCTAGAACAAAGCTCATTCCCATACTTGAATATTTCATCGAATTACTCATGTAAACTCCACCATTTGCAAAATTGAGCACTAAAGACCTGTATATCGCCATGCCTCCAAGGGTTACAACAAAGGCAGGTATGCGGCCTTTTGTAATGGCAACCCCTGTTGCAAATCCTAACCCCACGCTGAGTCCCAAAGTTGCCAGAATTGCCAGAAAAACTCCTAAATACGAATCCCCCACAGCATTGACCGTGGTTATTGCAAAAGCACCAAGAAGCGCTACCATTGAACCTACAGATAGATCAATCCCACCGGCTATCATCACAAACGTCACACCTATGGCTATAATCCCAACATAAGACGTTTGCCAGAAAATGTTAAGAATGTTTCTTAGCTTCAAAAAGGAAGGACTGAGAATTCCGGAAACAATCACAAGCCCTATCAAAACTATGACTATTCCATACTTTGAAAAAATCTCTGCGAACCTGCCTCCCGTCTTTTTGATACTATCCCTCCTCACTTACACCTGTTGCAAGATAAATCAAATTTTTCTCATTCAAACCTTCTCCTTCTACAATTCCAGCCACTTCTCCATTTCTCATGACCACCACCCGGTTGCTTATACCTATGATTTCCGGAAGCTCAGAGGAAACAACAATAAATGTTGCATCAAATTCATCTATCAAGTTACGTATGATATGGTAAATTTGATGTTTGGCATTAACATCCACTCCTCTGGTTGGTTCATCGAATATAAAAATCCGCGCACCTGTATCAACAAGTTTGGATATGACAACTTTCTGTTGATTTCCACCACTCAGAGTTTTAACGAGCTGATATGGTCCCCTTGAAACTATGGAAAACTTTTCCTTATAACGCCTGAAGGCCTCTATTTCAAGATCTTTCTTCAAAAGAAAACGTGAATATTTCTCCAAATTCATAAGAGTGATGTTCTTATAAACCTCCAGAATCGGTACTATTCCAGCTGTTTTTCGGTCTTCTGGCAGGTAAACTATTCCCAATTTTTTTGCTTCATCAGGTGAAGTTATATTTACCTCCGCGCCATGAAGAGTCACCCTCCCCGCGCTCTTTCTCCTTATCCCGACCAAAGTTTCCATAAGCTCCGTCCTTCCGGAACCAACCAGACCATAAAATCCAAGTATCTCGCCTTTTCTAAGATCAAAACTGACATTTTTGACGCTTCCATCTGCAGAAAAGAAATTTTCAACTTTCAGAACGATTTCACCTTTGGGAATGGACTTTTCAGGATACATTTCAGAAAGGTGTCTACCTATCATAAGCTGGGCTATTTCCTTCTCTGTCAAACCACTCGCACGGCCTTCATAAACTTTCCTTCCATCCCTCAAAACGATTATTTCATCTGCTATCTCTTTCACTTCTTTCAATCTATGAGAAATGAAAATTACTGTAATTCCTTCCTCCTTCATTCTGCGGATCAAGTTAAATAAATTCTTTACTTCCCTTTCACTCAAAGCTGAGGTGGGTTCATCCATTATTAAGAGCCTGGCACTTTTTGAAACGGCCTTAACTATCTCTATTAACTGCTTTTGGGCAGGGGAAAGCCTGTAAACAAACTGAAGTGGTGAAATGTTTAGTCCGAAACGTTTTACAAGACGCTTGCTTTCCTCTATCATTTTCTTCTTATCCAGGAAAAGAAACCTTGACTTCATCTCATTACCAAGGAAGATGTTTTCATAAACACGCAATGTATCAACTAAATTCAATTCCTGAGGTATTAAAATTATTCCCAACTCTTTCGCCTTCAAAGGATTTAATGTGGTTTTCTTTCCATATACAAATATTTCACCTTCCACTGGCTGCAAAAATCCTGACACTATTTTCATCAAAGTTGACTTACCCGCTCCATTTTCCCCGACGATTCCGTATATCTTCCCTCTGGTGAACTTCACGTCCACGCTATGTAAGACTCTAACTCCAGAAAACTCCATAGATACTCCTCTGGTCTCCAAAATTACTTCTTCATTCAACCCTCATCGCCCGCCCTTTTTCACTCGATTCCACCATTTTCTCAACCACTTTCACAGCTATATAACCATCATATGGATCCACTGCAGGTTTTTCGAGGCCCAAGCAAACCTTTGCAAAATGATCTATGATTGGCGTCTTCCAGTATGGATCTTCATTGGTAAAAAGAGGTTGAAGTTCAATAAAGCCATGGAAATTAACGGGTTTTGAAAGGTACAGATCTATTCTGTTTGGATCAGAATAGCCCACTTTCATAGTCCCGTTTTTCCCGTAAATAGCTATATAATTTTCCTCAAGGCCTTTCGTTACCCAGTTGACATTCAGAGTAGCCAAAGCCCCATTTGAAAGTTTCATAACAGCCGAAGCTATATCTTCCACAGTCCCATTTTTCTCCAAGGTGTTGGTAAAGGCGTAGCATTCCGTGATCTCGAGGCCTGTTAAATACCTGATCAAATCTACTTTATGCACACCCAGGTCTCCTAATGCCCCAAACATTGCTCTCTCTTTATCGAAAAACCATGCAGCGCTGGGAGACCAGTTCTCAGGTCCTGGATGCCCAAACATGGTCTTCACCAAACGAATTTCCCCAAGAATTCCCGAATCAATAATTTCTTTGGCCTTCTGGTGATGTGGAAAGAATCTTTGGGAGTGATTAACCATCAATACTCTGGACACCTCTTTTGCAGTTTCAATCATTTTGAGGGCATCTTCGGAAGTAGTAGCCATAGGTTTCTCCACAAGCACGTGCTTGCCCGCTTTTAGCGCATCTACCGTTACAGGTGCATGAAGCGCATTGGGAGTTGCAATAACAACAGCATCTACCTCCCTCAATTTCAAAAGTTCTCTGTAATCCGTGAACATAGGAACATTAAGGTTGTACTTTTTTGCCAACCTTTTCATTTTCTCCTCATGCGGATTGGAAAGGGCAACGACTTCAGCATACTCGGAAGAGACTATATTAGGAACATGCAACACTTCTGCTATCTTACCCGTTCCTATAATGCCTATTCTTAGTTTATCCATCTTTAAGCACCTCCTCACTCATAAAAGAGGAAAGACCCGCCAAGAGCCCATCTGCGTGGAGATAAAGGATGACGACTGCCAGAGGAATAAAAAACCTCGGCGAATCTTACCCCTACCTGTATTCCCCTGAAAGCTGGTGGATAAACAACAGAAGGAAAGATTTCTTCTTCAAAGACCTTTCTATCAAATGCTTCTTTCATCTTCATTATGGCTTTTTCACGATACTCATAAACATCTGAAACATCCACAGCTACATTGAAATTAAAATCAAGGCTGGAAGCTGGTATTTCGAACATGAAGAGCTCTTTCCCCCCTTTTCTTGCCATCTCGCAGACGACCCTGGAAACTATCTCATGATCATAAAGTATTTCTCTATACCAATGTGTGAAAACGAGCGCAGGGTCTATTTTTCTGAACAAATTTTCTAATTCTTTTCGAAGAATGGACTCATCAATGTTCGAAAAAGAGAACTCAAAGTTGTATGCTTTAACCCCCAGCAGATCCATGGCATCATCGAAACCCAATAACCTGTCACCACAGACGCTGACAACTATAACCTCAAACTCATTTTGTGAAAATTTCTTAAGTGTTGCCCCCATACCTATAACCGGATCATCACTGTGAGCTGCTACTACCAAAACTTTTTTCACAAATTCACCTTCTTTCCACCACTCGACTCTCTGACAACCAGTCTTGGAGAAAAGATGTATTTCCTCACCTTCAAAGTTCCGTTTATCATATCCAGCATAACCTTAGCTGCAGTTTCTCCCATTTCTTCTACTGGCTGGTGAACAGAACTCAAAGAAGGAGACGCTATTTCACAAAGTTCTTCGTCATTGTCAAAACCAACAACACCTATGTCTTCCGGGATCTTTTTTCCAAACTCCCTGATAGCTCGCATTGCTCCGAGGGCAACCAAATCATTCATGGAGAAAACACCGTCTATCTCCTCTCCAGATTTCAAAAGCTTTCTCATCATCTTATAGCCTTTTTCTTCATCGTAGCCAACAGGATATACCCTTGGTGAGAGCCCTTTTTCCCTCATAGCGGCTTCATATCCTTCTCTCCTTTTCAAGGATACGTAAAGCTCATGAGTCCCACCCAGATGAATAACATTCCTGTAACCACGCTCTATCAAGTGCTTTGTAGCAAGATAAGCCCCATAACTGTTGTCGAGCACTATTGAGACCACGTTTTCATATTCATAATCCTTATCGAAAACGACTACCGGTATGTATCTGGAAACTTCTTTAACCAGCTCATCGTTAACCCTGGAATTGCCAATAATAATGCCGTGTGCCCCTAAAAAAAGAAGCTTTCTTATGACCCTCTCTTCTCTATCAAGATCACGAAATGAATCCACAGTTATTACAAGAACATCCTCTCCACAAACTTTTTGAACTCCCCTCGTGAGTTTTCCAAAGAAGGGATTGGTTATATCAGGAATAACCAGGCCTATTGTCAAAATTCTTACCTTTTTGCTCATGTTCCTCGCGTGTAAATTGGGCACATAACCAAGTTCTTTCGCAACTTGCAGTATTTCCCTGCGTTTCTTTTCACTCACTCTTCCTTTACCATTCAAAACCTTTGACACTGTGGAAACAGAAACATTTGCTATTCTTGCTATGTCTTTCAAAGTAACCAAGACAATTCCCTCCGATCAAACGTTTTCCCTATTTGTTTATCATTTTACAACTTTCTCACACAACTTTCAAAACACATTTTTGCAGTCCAAACTCTGAATTTACTAAATTATTCATAATCCGAATCCAAAATCTCTTTTTATCAAAAAATTTCTCAAATTTTTGCATAAACTCACTTTAAAAAGATATTTAAATACGCTTTACTACTCATGAGCAAGCGTTTTACCACCACCTCTTGCTTTGTTTCAATAGAAACCTCCACGTTCAATAAGGAAATATAAGGTGCTCCCAATAATTGGACAATAAAAATTACAATTTTTATTCATCCAGCTCAGGAAGCTCTCAACATCTCTTCTCCAGAGTATACTTCATCTGGCGTTCTGTATCCCAATGCTTGATGTAATCTCTCATACGACGAACATGGTAGAAAGTATAAATAGCGGGATAATCTACGGACAATTAAAACAAATATTTGAAGGGAGGATTCAGTTATGTCTAACTCGGATTTTACACAGTTACCGGGAAAGTTCCACAAAAAAAGCCGCCAAGAAGGCGGCATTATTCACCAGCCAAGCTTTACTATCCAGGCGTCCACTTCTCCATGATTTCCGCTCACATCTCCATCGTTTGATGCTGTCCGACCTGCAACGATGAATCCTCCATCACTCGTTTGCTGTATGCTATATGCTTTATCCCAGAAACTTCCCCCAAGAGCTTTTTGCCACTCTATGTTTCCACTTTCGCCAAGTTTTACTACCCAGGCGTCTACTTTCCCATGATTTCCGCTGACATCCCCGTCGTTTGACCTTGTACACCCTGCAACGATGTATCCACCATCTCTTGTTTGCTGAATGCTATGTGCTTCATCACCCTCACTTCCTCCAAGGGCTTTTTGCCACTCTATGTTTCCACTTTCGCCAAGTTTTACCACCCAAGCATCTATATATCCATGATATTCGCTAACATCTCCATTGTAGTATGACCGTGTCCAGCCTGCAACGATGTATCCACCATCACTTGTTTGCTGAATGCTATATGCCCAATCCTTTGAACTTCCACCAAGGGCTTTTTGCCAGATGATAGAAGGAGCAGTCTTTTTCAAAGAAAAGCTGAGGGAAACTCTGTCTTTCCATAGCGGGATTTGTTCTTTTACAATCTCGTATTTCGCTTTTTTAATAACTAACAGTCCTTTTTTCAGTCCTTCTTTCACTGCTACCTTTTCATACAACGGAGTTTCTCCAATGTAATTGTCATCTAAGTATACTTTCGCTCCAGATGGAACGGTTTTTATGTCAAGAAGTATTATCTTTTTAAGTGTTTCATTTATGATTTTCTCCTTTCGTGCTTTTACATAAACATCTATGCTTTCTTCCTCATATCCTTTTTTTGTAATCTTTATAGTTCCTTTTATTGGTTGTTCCGATTTCTCTATGGTAAGTGGAGATATCCCTTGATATTTTCCGTTTAGGTATACAGAAGCCCCTTCTGGATTTGTGTAGATTTTTAAAGTAGTTTTTTTCGGTCTAAGTGTATATTCTTTTTCTATCACTTGCCCTTTTTCTGGTATGTATATATTTACCTCTTTTTCTTCATATCCTTCCTTTGTAAGTTTTATGTTGTATGTTTTCCCAACATCGAGTTTCAAGAATGTGGGTGTTATGTCCACATATACACCGTTCAAATAGACTTTCACACTTGGGGGCTGGGTTATTATTTTTACAGCTCTTGTTG
>JAGHBG010000126.1 GCA_021161105.1 Thermotogaceae bacterium
ATAGAATCTTTAGAGCTGCGTATGAAAAGAATGATTTCTTTTCTTCCAAAAAGACTTCGCCCCTATTTCAACGAATTAAAATCTCGTTTTACAGACAGGGGAATACTTCTTGTGGGTCCTCGTGGAGGTGGAAAGACGACATTTCTCCTAACAATGGCAAAGGAGAGAAACTTTTTCTACATTTCAGCTGATGATCCAATCATCTTCACTGTTCCATTCCAGAAGCTGGCTCAGTACATACTTATTAATTACAATGGGCTTATCATTGATGAAGTACATTATTTGAAAGACTGGTCTTTACATGTAAAAAATTTCTATGATTCATTTCCGGATAAAACCATCTGGCTGAGCGATAGCAGCTCAGTAGTGCTTAGAAAAGGCATAGCGGATTTATCAAGAAGATTTGTTGTGCATAAACTTCCGCTGATGTCTTTAAGAGAATACATCTACTTTGAAACAGCGATAGAGCTACCAAAAATCTACAATCCATTTGATAAAAAATCTACGGAGATTGCAGCAGAAATTTTAAAGCAGGTGGATATTTTAAAGTACTTCAGAAACTACAAAGAACATGGAACAAGGCCATTTTACCAGGAGGGGAATTTCAAAGAACGAATGAAAAATGTAATAGAAAAAAGCATATACGCAGACATAGCTTATTTTGTGGGTCAGATCAGTGACAATCACCTTGGTGTAATGAAGGCTATAATAAGCTATCTGGCTTTTTCAAAAATCCCAACTGTAAATATCGAATCGCTATGCAGAGATTGGAGGCTTGGTAAAGAAAAGCTTTACCAGTTGCTTCAGGCTATGGAAGATATAGAGCTCATAAATATAGTTCAAAAAACAAAAATCAAGAAACCATACTCAAAAGGTGCAAAAATCTTCTTTGCTGATCCGGTTATTTACAGTGTTCTTGAAGGAGAAACAGGCAACTTCCGTGAAGCATTCGTTGTTTTTGCGCTTAAGAGTAAAGGCGAAGTACTCGCAGAGAAGGATGAAACAAAAGGAGACCTGGTCTTTAAAAACATTCGATTAGAAGTTGGAGGGCCAAATAAAAAACCAAAACAGGCCGACTTTGTAATAAGAGACGATATCGACCTTCCAGTTAGAAACGCAATTCCAATGTGGATACTCGGGATGGGGTGGTAAAGAATCGCAAGCGTAAGCTCTCTGATTGTACATAAGCTTTCAAATCCTTTACTTCTTTTTCTCTGTCCCAGAATTTCAACTTTTCACCGCCTGTACTTCTCCTTTGAAGAAGTTTCAGCGGATGGTATCAGAGGAAAGCAAAGCCCCATTTCAAAATGAATTTTATCACCTGTCAGATTTTTGGGGAGCAACTCATAGAGCTTGATTTCACTGATACTTATTTATGGAAAGTGTTCTCGGATTTCGGAAGATGTATTTTACCTGCAGGATGTGAGGACTTCAGAATACTCTGTGAAAGCATAAAGAAAACAATGAAAAAAGAGGGAAACCTGTATTCTACTTGCTCGTTTTGATGTGGGTAAAAGCCGACTATTGCCGGCCACTATGATGCTTTTCTGTCTTTTACTTTTTTCGTCCTTATGAATTCTTCCCTTTCTGCTTCTTCTAATACATCCTGGATGTACTTTATCTGCTGGGTTAGCTGGGGAATAACGATATTCTCAAGGGCGTTGACTCTTTTTCTTGTTTTTTTAGTTTCAAAGGCAAGCCTGTAAATCGTGTTTTCTATCCATGCTGCCTCTGCAACAAGCTTCAGAACTTCCACAAAAGCAAGGTAAGCTTTATCAAGAGCTGTGTTAGATCTGTATATGCCGTAGGGGATGTCCTTTCTGTCAAACTTCATTTTAACTTCTGGAACTTCCACTCCCATCACACTTTTCATCCTAACTTCAAGGTCTTTGTATTCCGGTATAGCACGGCTTATCTCGTCCATATATTCCATACCAAGGTCTAAATTGGCAAATTGAAGAGCTTTATACGCCCTCTCAAAAACTTCCAATATTTCATCCTGAAGCTTTTGTGCCTTTTCTATCAGAGATGTTATCTCTCTTAAAAGAACATTTCTCTTTTTCTCAAGCAATGCATGACCGCTTTTAGAGAGTTTTAGCATATCTTTAAGTTTCAACAGGTTTCCCTTTGTTGGAACCGCTTCTTTCATTTCACTTCACCTTCTTGAGGTACTTATCTATCTGCTCTTTGCTTACCCTCGTAAGCTCTTCCTCTGGCAAGTACGAGAGCATCTTCCATGCAAGATCAAGGGTTTGTTCAATGGATCTATCTTCTGAAAAGTCCTGCTTTATAAATTCTCTTTCAAAAGATTCACCAAATCTCAGGTATGCTTTATCAACATCTGTAAGCTCCTCTTCACCTATTATCGAGGCAAGGGATCTAACCTCCTGAACTCTGCTATAGGCTGCAAATAGCTGACTTGCTACATTTGGATGATCTTCTCTTGTGTATCCTTCACCAATGCCGTCCTTCATGAGCCTTGACAAAGAAGAAAGAACATTTATGGGTGGGTAAATCCCTCTCATGTGAAGATCCCTTGAAAGAACTATTTGACCTTCCGTTATATACCCTGTGAGGTCTGGAATAGGATGGGTTATATCATCATTGGGCATGGTAAGGATCGGAAGCTGTGTTAAAGAGCCCTCCTTGCCTTCGATTATTCCAGCTCTTTCGTATATGGTGGCAAGGTCACTGTACATGTATCCGGGGTAGCCCTTTCTTGATGGAATTTCACCTCTGTAGTTTGAAAGTTCCCTTAAAGCTTCACAATAATTTGTTATATCACTCATGATAACAAGAACATGATATCCAAGATCGAAGGCAAAGTATTCGGCAACGGTTAGGGCAACTCTTGGTGTGGCTATCCTTTCAACAACAGGGTCGGATGCAAGGTTCAAGAAGGAAATGATATTTTTTGACGCACCAGTTCCTTCAAATGAGGAAAGGATGAAGCGAACATCAGAATTCTTAAGCCCGATTGCTGCAAAAACTACCACGAATTCTCCCTCTTTTATTGTTGATTGCCTTGCTATCTGAACCGCCAGTTCGTTGTGAGGAAGACCGTTTCCAGAAAAGATAGGAAGCTTCTGCCCTCTAATTAGCGTAAACAAAGCATCTATCGTTGAAATACCTGTCTGTATGAAATTTCTTGGATACACCCTTGAATAAGGATTTATTGGAAGGCCGTTTATATCCCTTTTCTCAGAGGATACAACCTCTCCAAGCCCATCCCTTGGTCTTCCAAGCCCATCAAATACCCTTCCAAGCATGTCTGGAGACAGTTTTACTTCAAGAGGTTTTCCCGTGAACCTCACCTTTGTATTTGGCAGGGAAAGCTGAGCTGTCCCTTCAAAAATCTGGATTATCACCAAATCTTTATCGATCGTTATAACCTTTCCCAACCTTTTCTTTCCGTTTGCTTCTATCTCAACAAGCTCATCATAAGCCGCACCTTTCACTCCCTCAAGGACTATCAAAGGGCCAAAAGCTTTCTTCACGCCAGTGTATTCTTTTACAGCCATTCAAATCACTCCCTGTATTTCTCTTCAACTGATTTGAAATGATCCTGTACAAGCCTGTAAACTTCCATTATATCCTCTTCAGTTTTTGCCTCTTCCTTCATCCTCATTATTTTAGAAACTATATCCTCCTTAAGGATCACACTCATTGCAACTTTCTTTTCTACGAATTCTTTCGCCTTTTCGTAAAAATCCATAACCGTTTTTAACATCAAAAATTGCTTTTTCAGCGGGCAATAAGAATCAACTGCGCTGTATGCGTTTTGCTGGAGTATTCCAACCTTTATCATTTTTGCTATTCTAACAACAAGTTTTTGAGAATCCGGAAGAACATCCTCTCCCATTATGTTTATTATCGATTGAAGTTTTCCATCTTCCTCCAATATACTCATCGCTTTATCTCTGTACTCCGGGAATTTTTCATCGACATTTTCGCCGTACCACGCTCTTAAGTCCTGAATGAATCCGGAGTAGCTTGTATTCCAGTTTATAGCCGGGTAATGTCTCGAATATGCAAGCTCTCTATCAAGTGCCCAGAAGCACCTTACGAATCTTTTAGTATGGGTTGTAACTGGTTCTGAGAAATCTCCGCCGGGAGGCGACACCGCTCCGATAACCGTTACAGAACCTCTCTTGCCAGAAAGAGTTTCTGCATAGCCAGCTCTTTCGTAAAATTGTGCGATTCTTGAAGCAAGGTATGCGGGATAGCCTTCTTCGGCCGGTATCTCTTCAAGCCTTCCAGAAAGTTCCCTTAAAGCTTCCGCCCATCTCGATGTGGAATCTGCCATAATAGCTACATTATACCCCATGTCTCTGAAATATTCCGCTATCGTGATTCCTGTATAGATGCTTGCTTCCCTTGCAGAAACAGGCATGTTTGAAGTGTTGGCTATGAGGATGGTTCTTTCCATCAGGGGCTTGCCCGTTCTCGGGTCTTGAAGTTTGGGAAATTCTGTCAAAACCTCTGTCATCTCATTTCCACGCTCTCCGCAACCTATGTACACTATGATATCAGCATCTGCCCACTTTGCCAGCTGATGTTGAAGCATCGTCTTTCCAGTTCCAAAGCCGCCGGGTATCGCAGCGGTTCCTCCCTTCGCTATCGGAAAGAAAGTATCTATAACTCTCTGGCCTGTTATCAATGGCACCGACTCAGGCAATCTTTTTTTAACTGGTCTGGGAATTCTAACCGGCCATGTTTGATACATCCCGAGTTTTGTTCCATCTTCAAGGATGTATACATAATCCTTTACTGTAAGCTCGCTTTTATCGATCCTTTCGACTATCTTTTTATTATTTACACCGCAGGGAACCATGAGTTTGTGTACTATAGCACCTTCTTTTACCTGTGCGTAAATCTGCCCTTCATTTACAGTATCACCGGCTTCTAAAAGAAACTCCACCTTCCACCTTTTATGGGTGTTAAGAGGGAAGGTTTCTATACCTTTTTGTATGAAAGGGCCACCAGAGAGTTTCTCTACAAACTTAAGAGGCCTTTGTATACCATCATATATGCTACCTATCATCCCAGGCCCAAGAACGACTGAAAGCAAATTTCCAGTTCCTTCTACAGGTTCTCCAACCTTCATTCCAGAGGTTTCTTCATAAACCTGTATCGTTGCAAAGTCATCATCAAGCCCTATAACCTCTCCTATAAGCTTAAGGTTTCCCACTCTCACCATCTCGTTTATTACGAAATTCCCACCTTCGGCAACAACGACGGGACCATTTATCTTAACTACCTTTGCTTCCATTAGAGCTCACCAGCCTTCCTTTCCACTATCTCATTTATCATCTGTGATACCTTATCGATAAACATATCAAGATCAGCAACGACTCTAACATTAGACTCTTTTCCCACGAGTATTATTCCGCCTTCTATATCTTCTGTTTTTACTTCTCCATTGTAAAAGCTTTTTACTGCGTCAACATCCTCTTTTCTGCAGACAAGATAAAACTCCTCATCCATTTCTTCCACCGCATCTTTGAACAACCTTTCTAAATACCTCCTTTTAAAATCAGAATCAGCGCTTTTAAGTGAACCTTTAATAGCATCAACAAGCATCCTGTAAAGTTCTGACTTTAAGGCGTTCTTTTCTCTCATATATATAGCTGTTAATGTGTTTTCAAGGAGTTTTTTAATTTGTTCTCTTTCTTTTTGGAACCTTTCATTGAGATCTTTCAACTTCTTTTCATACTCCGCTTTGAGATCTTTCAACTTTTTTTGATGCTCCGAGCCAAAAATTATCTTTAAATCCTCAATCTCTTTATTCTTTCTCTCTTCAATTATCTCCAAAAGAGCCTCAAGTTTGCTCATTTATCTTCACCCCGATAGCTTCTTCAAGATATTTGGTTATGAATCTCTTATCCCCCCTCCATCCATGCCGGTCAGGAATTATGAATAGCAGTGGAAGGCCTTTTCTTAACTTGATTTCTTGAACTTTTTCAGGTATCTTCTCCGCAATTTTTTGAGTGATCAGAAGTATCCCTATACTTTTATCCTTTAGAGCTTCGTTTAAAGCTTTTAATATCTCTTCCCTTTCATGCACGACAACACCCTTTATCCCGGCGAGTCTTAAACCTATCTGGGTATCTATGTTATCGCTTATAAGGAAGTACCTCATTTAAACCCTCCCAAATATCATTATGGAGATTATAAGACCGTATATCGCTATCCCTTCCGCAAGTCCAACAAATATAAGGGATCTTCCGAGCATCCTTGGGTTTTCGCTTATCGCACCTATGGCTGCAGAACCTGTGAATGCAACCGCTATACCAGCACCAAGAGATGCAAGACCTGTAGAAAGCGCGACTCCTATCATAGCGCTTCCATTAACCTGCTGCGATTGGGATGTTGTCTCAGCAAAAAGTGACGCTGGTGTGAATATCATTCCTGAGAAAAGAAGCACAGCGGAAAATGTTAAAAAATACTTAAATATTGCTGTAGCTCTTTTGCTCTGAGAGTTCCAGTGATATATGCCTCCCGCTATGGTAAGTGCTACTGCCGAGATTGCCAAAAAAAGCCCGAACATCATTTCACCTCCTGATCGTATGTAATAGCTTTGAATTCTTTTCCATCGCCACTGTAGAACTTGCTAAAAAACTCATAAAACTCAAGCCTTATAGCCTGTATAAAAACAACAAGTCCTTCAAGGAATATCAAAAGAAGGTTACCTATTAAAAGCGAAAGAAAACTTCCAGCAGGGTTTGAGCTCATCTTTGCAAGGATGTAGAAAGCCAGGAACAGTCCTGCATGGTTCATAGCAAAGGCACCAAGCCTTACAAAAGATAAAGTATTGGAAAGGTAAGAAAGAAGCCTGTCATAAGTTTCAAAAAATCCTAAAACCATCTTTTCTCCCAGAGTTCCTTCTTCAAAGAGTACGAAGTAAAGATAAATAAGAACGACAAATCCAGCGAGAATACCTGTAGCTACCTTCCATGGAATAAGAGGACTTTTGTAATAAATTTGCCAGAATATGTTCGTCACGAGTATTATGTAAAAGCCCATCCCGGCAAGACCATTGGGGTCAAACAGTAGCTGCTTTTTTTCATTTCTGATGAGCCTGTTTATAACATTCATTATCATTCCACCGATAACCATAAATGCACCTATAACAACAGATATGGTAAGAAAGAGAAAGATATTATCCATAGGCCGTGCAAACAGGGGTTTGATAACTTCAAAACCAAATACAGATCCATACAAGAGCCCGAAAAATGCAGATGATATCCCAGCAATGCTCATTATGTACCAAAGATCCCCCCTGGTTTTTCTATAAAGCAGATAAGAGAGAAACGATATAATAAGCCCATGACCTATATCGCCGAACATGAGACCGTAGAAAAATACGAATAGAGTACCAATTATAGGCGTTGGGTCTATCTCATCACTTCTTGGAATACCATACATCTTAACAAGCATCTCAAAGGGTTTAAAGAACCTTGGATTTCTAAGAAGGGTGGGTTTCTTTTCTTTTACCTTAATGTTTTCAAAGATGTATGCTATACCTGATCTTTCCAGTTCCTTCAACTTTTCAAGACCCTTTTGCGTAACCCAGCCTCTTATGACGATGAATTCGCTGGTAGCGGAAGCATTTTTCAGGAAGTCATAGATGCTCTTTAAAACGAATATGATGTTATATAGTCTCATAATTTCATGGTATCTGTTGTAAAAGATCTCCTTCTTCTTTAAATCCAGCTCTTTGACCTTCAACTCAAGAACTCTGCACCTGTCGTAAAACTCATCATAAGCTTCCTTTGGAGTTAAATCAGCATCTGGCATATCATAGATTTTGGCGGATACTTCCTTTAATATCGATTGAATCTTCTCTTTTTGAGAAATTTCATAAATAAGAACAAAATATTTTCTTCCTTCTTTTTCTGTTACATCAATCAATAAACTTGTTGTATCTTTCAAGGATTTTTCAAGCCTTAAATAGAATTCAGAATGCACCCTTCCAAATGTAACTTTTGTGTATTTAAGAAATTCCAAATCAGAAAGTTTGAATTCACTGCTGTAAAATACAGAAAGAGCTTCCATGTTTTCCTTTAGAACGTTAAGTTCCTCTAATATTTTCTTCTCGCTCTCTGATATTTCTTTTATCTTTTTATCAAGATCTCCTATTAAATCTTTAACCTCTCCCGGTTTCAGGGGAACAGGAATGGGGACCTCTTCAGGCTTTACCAGAGGTTTTTCTCCAACACTTTTGAATATACTATCCAGCATCTTCAGGCTTTCTCCATAGAACGGTTCATCCAGCTTATCCATAAAGTCTGTGGGAAGTGGCTCAAGAAAAGCTCCGTCCAATATAACCTTTGAAATGAACTCTGCGTGGCTTTTATCAGCAATAACGCCAGCGCTATAGAGCTTTTCATGCATTTAAACCACCCCGGATGAGGTATTTAAAAGCACTGTCCTTATCAAGGCTGTATCTTATCGTCTCTATAACTGTTATAAGATCCTTAAGCTCGTATTCAATAAGATGAACATAACCTATCAGCTGATTAAGTCCGCTATTTTTATCTCTGATAAGTTCTTTAGCCTGCTGATATAGATACTTATCTATCTGTCTTTCCAGGATAAACTCCTCAGGTATATCGTATCTTTCCTTGAAGATTTCTCCATAAGGGGTAGACTTCAACCTTTCCAGAAATTCTTCTCTTGTCGAGAGAGAGGCTATGCTTGAGACAGCATCACCTTTTGTGTAAAGGCCAAAAGGAAGAAGCAAGCTTAAAACCCTCTCTTGCGAATATCCAAAGAGAATCTTTGATCTGTAAATCCACATTATATTAGTTAAATCAACCTGTCTCTTGAAAAACAGAATAGCTTGTTTTGTTGAATACTGCTTTAGCAGTTTATTCAAAGTTTTAAAGTACCAAAAGTCCAGAGAGTTTTCCAGAGCACCTATAAGGGAACTCTCTTTGTAGCTGTTCAAGGCCGATTTGAGATAACGGTAGTATGGCTTTGACTTTAGAACCTCTACTGCCTCATCAACAGTTTTTGATTCCATAATCTTTCTTACGGTTTCATCCTCGCCACAGCATATAAACCTCTCTTCAATATCCTCACCAGAATGGATAAGCCTTAAAAGTTTCTTAACGCCATCAAGTTCATATCTGTAAAGAAGATGATCAATTAACTTTTTTTGAGGGTAAGTAACATAATTTCTTAATCGGAGCGTTTCGTCTCTGTTCTTTTTCAAGATTGAAGCTTCCAGGTCTCTTCTGTGAATTTCTTCCATATCAGGTATGTATGGTTTATAAGAAGGGAGTTTCTTAAGATACATCGCCACTTCGTGTACGTTTTTCAAGGAAAGTAATCGGCGGAAATCCTCATCCTTTAAAAGCTTTCCAACCAGAGCTCCTATCTTTCCTGTGAGAACTCCAGCATTCACTCTACCGCCTTCTTTAACAATTCTTCAACTATGTCATTTATCTCTCCTTCAAATTCTTTCAGGATCTTCCGTCTCTTCTCAGCAAGTGCTTTTTTCTTCTTTTCTATTCTATCTTTTGAGTTTTCTTTCAGGGCTTGCAGCTTCTCCTCCAGTTTTTTCTTCTCTTCTGAGAAAGCTTCTTCCAGCTCTGATTTTTCTCTTTCATACTCTTCGTTTAGCTTTTTGGTCAGTTCCTTTTTAAATCTTTCAACCTCATTACGGGCGGATTTCTCCGATTCTATGATTTTTTTAACAACATCTTCAAATAGCATTGAGGATCACCTCTTGTTCATACATTTACTG
>JAGHBG010000090.1 GCA_021161105.1 Thermotogaceae bacterium
AACAAAGAAGCAAAAAATATACTCAACTAAGGATATTTCGTCACTTATCATGAAAGTTATAAAATATATATGAGTAGATGGTCATGGACATTTTGGAGGCATCTATTGCAGTTTGCTTTACCCTTTCACTATCTGTTACCGCTGCGGTAATTATAGGCCATCAGGGATTTATGTGATAGATGTGTGATATTGTAGAAAAACAGGGAACAGAAATCAGCGAGGAAGAATCAAAAATATTCGAAGAAAAGGCAAAAACAGTGGCAACTGCCTTTCCTCTGGATCAATCCTGAAGAGACACACAGAGGAAGCTTGAGAACAGAACCTGGGGAATGCCTGTGGATTTGAACCGCTATAAGAAATTTATAAAAGTCGAAGAGTTGCAAGTACCTGCACCTTTAGAACAAGAGACGTTATCTTTCGTAAAACACATTGCCAAGATCGTATTAAAACAAAAAGCCACAACAGTCGCTGTGACTTTCGTTAACCAGAAAATTATCTTTGCCTCCAAGAATTCAAGTAAAGTTTCGTTTATCTATGCATTAACGATGATTCAACTGTCATATATCCAGCTTTTTCGCTTTCTGTTCTACTCCTCATTTCATCGACCATCCTATCATTCCTCTTATGTAGTATTTCTGCAGCAACAGATAAACCAGAATAGGAACCATCATAACTATTATTGACGCTGAAGCAAGAATCCCCCAATCCACATGGTAGACACCTCTCATAAGAGGTATTCGCTGGGTTGCAAGAAGCTTGTCTGGAGAATATATGGTTATGAGAGCCATGAAGAAGTCACTCCATACCCATGTGAATTGAAGTGCAGCTGCAGAACCTATTGCTGGCAAAGATAGCGGAAACACGATTTTGAAGAAAACAAGAATATCAGATGCTCCATCTATACGTGCTGCTTCTTCTATGCTTACAGGAAGTGTGGTAAAGAAATTACGCATGAAAAAGATTATCCATGGTAGTCCCCACGCGCTATGGAGAATTATCAAACCTATAAAGCTGTCTATTAAACCAAATGAAAGCAACATCTGATACACCGGCACTGCTATCATCTGCTGTGGAAGAGCCAGTGTAATGACCGTGAGTATGAACAGAGTTCGTTTCATGGGGAATTTGTATCTCGAGAAATAATATCCTGCCATCACGGCAAGAACCAGAGGAATTATTGTCGCCGGGATTGCTACTTTCAACGAGTTCACTATACCCTGTCCAACTGGAGCAGTCGGATGATTCCAGGATTTAAGGAAATTTTTAAGCGTTGGATTGAATGTATCGAACCTCCACCAGCCATTTAAAAGCTCATCCATTGGCCTTATTGCAGTCATTAAAACACCTATAAAGGGTATTAGCCAAATGAGTCCAACTATCCATCCAACAATATTTGTTGCCACACTGCGCACTTTCATACGTTCTCACCAGCTGATTTTATAAGTGGTATACTCGCAAGAACAGTGAATATGGTCAAAAGAACTGCAACAACTGATGCCTTTCCATAATTGAGTTCACTGAAAGCATAATTGTACATCTGTAGCGATAGAACATTGGAGGCACTACCAGGTCCTCCCTCCGTCGCCACATATACTATGTCGAATATCTTCAGGTCCCACAATAAAGTCATTGTCGCTACAACAACAGTTATTGGTTTCAAAAGCGGAATTGTTATTTTAAAGAACTGCGTTACAGGTCCCGCACCATCAAGGGAAGCCGCTTCATAAAAGTCTTTGGGAATGGTTTCAAGCCCTGCGGAATACAATGTTACACCAAATCCCATCCAAAGCCATATAGAACCGAATATCAAAGAAAAAAGAGCAGTTTCAGGATAAGCAGTCCATGTTTTAGGAGTGAACCCAAAGATTTTCAATGCAGCACTTACTATACCTATATTTGCATCAAACATGAATCTGATCATTACTCCTCCAACGATCATAGGCATGACCATTCCAAGGAAAACGAAAGTTTTGAGGAGGTTACCACCGTAAGTTTTTCTGAGGATCACAGCAACTAAAAGGCTGAAAAATACTGTAAGTGGTAGGTGAATAGCTATCCATAATGCGTTGTGAATAAGAGTCCCGAGGGGAAATTCCCCCCGGGAGAGTCCTTTGACATTTATTGTATCTCTACTCGTCAGAACTGAGATATAATTCTTCAGCGTGAACTTCCCATTCTCATCAAAGAAACTCAACGATATTGTTTTCACCGATGGATATATCACAAACATAGATATCAAAAGCAACGAAGGTAGCAAAAACACAAGAAAATGCATCCATCCAGACTTTCTCATCTGCTTTGTTCACCATCCCATTTTCTCATCAAGAACCTGGAGAACTTCGTCAAGTCTCTCTGGTCTTACCCACAGTAGTTTCAACTGATCCCAGAACGCTTTCTGGAATGCTCCACCAACAGTGTCATCAAGATCTGATACTACCTCTACATTTTGCATAATCCTGGCAACCTCTCTGTCAACCGTTGGATAAGCTGAAAGCGGGACACCTTTGTAAGTTGCGATGTGTCCGCCCTGTTTGACCTGAATAATCTGTCCCTCAGTGGCGAGGAACTTTGCGAGCTTTATAGCGTCTTCCAGATTGGACGCGTATTTTGGAACAAAGAAGTAATCGCTTGCAAACACAACACCTTCTGCACCAGGTAGTGTGAACACCCCAAGGTCTTCTGGGTCATCAACCATTCCAGTAATCCAGCTTCCCATGAAGTATAGACCGTATTCTTCATTCCACCACTGCTTTAAAATAGTTGTCCATTCCGTTGGTTCACTGAAGTATCCCTTTTCAAGTAAGAATGCAAGCTTTTCGAATGCTCTCCTGACGGTGAAGCTTTCAAATTTTATGTTCTTTGCTGCGAGATCCTTCTGAACGGTTGGTCCACCAAATGTTATGATGAAGTGTTCGGTGACGTCTGAAAGTGGCCATCCTACTCCATCTCCACTCGCTATCGGTGCTTTTATTCCCGGCATCTTTTTGATTTTCTCAAGGAGATTCACAAAATCTTTCCATGTTTCTGGAACCTTGAGCCCGTACTTTTTGAAGAAGGATTTTCTGTACCAGAAACCTGGTTTAACTTTACCCGTGTAAGAGACCCCGTACAATTTGCCATCGACAGTAACTGAATCGAGCACACCTGGGAGAAAATCTTCAGGGGATATGTATTCTAACAAATCCACTACATGTCCTTTCTTCCCCTGCTCTGCTATGAACCATCCCCACATAAATATCACGTCTCCTGGTGCTCTTCTTGCACCAAATTGTGCTGGAAGAATTTTTGCAAGATCTTCTGCCCTATAAACCCTGTATTCGACATCTATGCCATACTTCTCCTCAAACGCTTTCAGAACTGGCATGAATTTTTCTTGCTCAGCTCCTGACCATGGACCGATCACAGTAAGAGATTTAGCAAATATGAAAAGCGCAAGTACCAAAAGACTAACTACCACGAACTTTCTCATAATAACACCTCCCCACCAACTTTTACCTCTAAAAGCAAAAAGATTACCTATCTTTTTTCCTATTCGAACAAATGTTGCTAACCTTATTTACCAGTATAAAAGTTTCTTTGTGAATAGTTTTCGCTTGTAGCAATATACTTTTCGAGTTTGGAAAAATTTTACCATATAAAAAGGGTTTTGTAAAAATTTTTTCCATATTTTATTATTACGGTTGTGTCAAGTAAATTGTGTCTGGTAGGATTTTATAAAAGCACTTCTGCTTTCCAAGAAATCTTCGATAGCTCTCTCAAAACCTCTGAGCCGCCTCGACATGTATCTTTCGTTCAGTTCCCTCAAGATAACATAGATGATTTTTTCTGCTCCTTTCTCTCTTTGTAGTTGTTCCATAACTTTTAGACGCCTCTTGAGCTCTTTAAATAACCTTTCGATCTGATCCGTCGTATATATCATTCCCCTTATCTCTTCCGGAAACTCCATATAGGCAAACGGGGCTGGTAAAAAAATTGTGTAAGAGAGGAAAAAAGACAACACAAAGATGGTAACATAAAAGGGAGAGAAGGAAAAAGAAGGGAAAACAAGAAAGGAGGAATAAAAATGGGGAAAAAGAAACAGGAAAACAAATATAACAGCAGAACACTCAAAGCACTCAACTTATACAGCTCAGACCCAAATTATGTAGAAGCTATAAAAGCCCTCGGCAAAATTGTAGCACAAAAAACCTTAGGCGGTGAAGAGAAAGCTCTTGAGGAGTTATTCAAAGATATAATCAACATGATGCTACTCTCAGAAAGAGAGGCTTATATCAAAAGCACCCCATCAAACCCTGCTAATGGCTTCTATGATAGAACACTATCTCTATCATTTGGTAAACTTGACATAAAAGTTCCCAGAGTCAGGATAGGCAGCTCATTCAGGCCAGCACTCCTGCCCGAGAGATGGAAAAGAGTTGATAAGACCTACGAGAACATAATCTTAGCTTTCTTAGCTAATGGATACTCCAAAGAAAAGATGAAGCGTGCATTAAAAACCCTCAACTTACCATACTCAGAAGAAGTGATAAAAGATGTAATAGACCTCATATACGACCACCTGCAATTTTACAAATCAGACGTGATAGAAAAGCGCATGTTTGCGGTATTCATAGATGCATATCACACAAAACTCCGCCAAGAGAATGGTGTGGTAAAAGACATAAGCCTATATATAGGCGTAGGGATAACCTTAGACGGATACAAAAAGATATTGGGTTGGTGGATAAAGAAGGGAAAAGAGAGTATAAGTTTCTGGGTAGAAGTCATGCAAGACATGATAAATCGGGGATTGAGCGAAGTAGGGATATTTGTTACAGATGATTTTCCTGGTATAGGGAAAGCGATAAAGAAATTATTTCCCCTCGCAGATCATCAGCTGTGTATGGTGCACCTTAAAAGGAATTTACGAAGCAGATTAAGCAAGGAGGCGTATAGGAAAACGTCAAAGATATTGAGAGAGATAAAATATGTGAGCAGCTACGAAGAAGGGGAAGAAAAA
>JAGHBG010000181.1 GCA_021161105.1 Thermotogaceae bacterium
ATCCGTCAGCATCAAAAAAATCCTTCAATATATTTGCAATATCGCCTATCATTTTCTCCCACGAATTGTTTTCTATAATATTAAGAGTAAAGGCTTTATAAATTTTTTTTGATACAATTTCATACATGACTTCACATAAGGAAAAGTACTTCCTTTTTTTCGGACTTTCAAAAAGCTTCTCTAGTCTGAGCCATAAGATTGCTGGATTTATAAGCACCGCTACCGCCAGAGTCAATCCCATTAAAAGATAAGTGCATATCATCCATACTTCCCCCTTCGTACAATAAATTCTATCACAAAAAATTTCTTTGCCTTTGTAGTTTTTTGATATATTTGCAATATGGTGAATCAAAATGTCACTAACTATGGAAATAACTTATCACCCTATTTATCGAAGTGTTATGGGATTTTCTGTATCAGGTCTTGCGCTTTTAGGACTATCTATAGTTTATGTGGTTTCTGGAAAAATCTTTGACAAGCTCAGTCCAGAAAATGTAAAGATGGTTAAAAATTGGTCTGGAATAAGCTATATATCATTTATCATCACCATTTCTGGATACGCTCTTGGATGTTCTTTAATAGCTTTGTTTGACAGAGTCGGCGGAGGTATATTTACAAAAGCTGCAGATATGGCAGCTGATTCTGTTGGAAAAACAAAACCAGGACTGCCAGAAGATGACCCAAGAAACCCAGCTACTGTAGCCGATAACGTTGAAGACACCATTGGAGATCCCATGAAGGATGCAGCTGGGGCATCAATAAATATACTTATAAAGATAATGACAGTTGTTTCAATTCTCTTTGCTTCAATTTTTGCAAAATATCATCTGTTTTGATAAAGTTATATAGATGGATAAAAATATAGTTTGGAGGGATAGCATGAAAGCCATTGGAAAAACAGTAAAAAGGGTTGATGGGTTTGAAAAAGCTTTAGGGTACTCCCAATATACACCCGATATATACATCAAAGGAATGCTTTACGCCGAAGTTGTTTATCCTGATGCTGCTCATGGTATATTGAAATCCATCAATATAGAAGATGCTATGAAAGTTCCCGGCGTTGTAAAAATCGCAACTTACAAAGATGTTCCCAACAACAGGATGGGAATAGTAACAAAGGATATGCAGCTTCTTGTTCCTGCTGGAGGAAAGGTTAGATTTGAAGCTGATCCAATAGCTCTGGTAGCTGCAGAAAGCCCGCAGGCAGCAAAGGAAGCAGCAAAGAAGGTTAAATTTGAAATAGAAAAATTAAAACCTGTTCTCTCAATAGACGAAGCTCTTAAAAATGAAGTAATTGTGAATGGTGAGAGAAACGATGCGTTCCACAAAAAGATAAGGCGAGGGAATATTGAAGAAGCTTTTAAAAATAGTGATCTAATAATTGAAATGGATTTTGAAACTGGTTATCAGGAGCAGGCGTACCTTGAAACTCAGGGAGTTCTTGCTATTTGGGATGGGACCTATATGACGATTTACGGATCCATGCAATGCCCTTATTATGTTCAAAACGATGTCGCAGAAGTCCTGAATCTTCCATTAAACAGAGTAACTGTCATCCAGATGGAAACAGGTGGAGCTTTTGGGGGTAAAGAGGATGTTCCATCATATGTAGCAGCAAAAGCAGCTCTTTTATCTTACCTTACAAGAAGACCTGTAAAGCTCATATACAAAAGAGACGAAGACATGAGGGAAACAAGTAAACGCCATCCAAGTAAATCTTATTACAAAGTAGGATTTACAAAGGATGGAAAAATCACCGCAGTGGAAATTAAAGCTTATCTTGATATGGGAGCTTACTCAACATTAAGCCCTATAGTGATGTTCAGAACTCTTACACATGCTGCAGGTGCCTACGCTGTGGATAATGTAAAAGTTGATGTTTGGGGGGTATACACAAACAGGGTCCCGTGCGGTGCTTTCAGGGGATTTGGCTCTCCACAGGTTCTCTTCGCAATGGAGTCGGTTATGGACGAAGCAGCAAAAAGACTTGGTATAGATCCCTATGAAATAAGATATAAGAATGCGATAGAAGTTGGAAAAGCAATTTCTACAGGGCAGGTCCTTAAATCTTCTGTCGGTGCAACGAAAACCCTTGAATATGTGAAGGAAATGTCAAACTATGAAGAGCTTAAAAAAGAAGTTGAAGAATTTAACAAAAAAAATAGATTTAAGAAAAGAGGGCTTGGCTGGTCACATACAATTTATGGAGTTTCTCTGGGAGCAGCTGGTCAGCATCTTGATGGTGCAGCAGCTAATCTTCAAGTAAAATCTGATGGAACAGCAACCGTTATGATAGGAAACACTGAAATGGGTCAGGGAGCAAAGACAACCATGGCTCTCATAGTAGCGGAAGTTCTAGGAATTCCCATAGAAAGAATAACAGTTCTCCAACCAAATACTTCAGTCCTTCAGGATAGTGGTCCAACCGTTGCTTCAAGAACCACCGTGTATTCGGGAAATGCCTTGAGATTAGCTGCGGAAAAAATCAGGGATAATATAATCGCATTTATAAAAGAAAATGGCTGGGCACAAAATGTTGAAATAGATTACGGTGTATGGAAACTGGACGGCAAAGAAGTGCCTATTGAGGAAATAGTACAGAAAGCAAACAATGCCAATGTAAAGCTTGTCGAAGTTCAGTGGTATAAAACAAGACCCTTGAGGTATGATCAGGAAACAGGTGCAGGCGAAGCTTATGTAGCTTATACTTTCTCCACACAGCTGTCCCTGGTTGAAGTTGATCTTCTAACAGGAAAGCCACAGGCTTTAAAAGTATGGGTTTCTCATGATATTGGAAAGGTTATAAATCTTGATGGTGCAATAGGGCAGGTTCATGGTGGAGTTGTTCAAGGTATGGGATATGCGATAATGGAAGAGATAAAACACAGCGAAGACGGAAAGATGCTTGTAACAAATTTCAATAATTATGTTGTTCCAACAATCAGGGATATTCCTGATATAGAAGTTAAATTTGTTGAAGAAGAATTTGAAGGAGGACCATTTGGAGCAAAAGGTCTTGGTGAACCTTCTTTAATGAGTTCTCCACCATCAATTGCTAATGCAGTATCCAACGCTGTTGGTATAAGGTTCAACAAATTACCTGTAACGCCAGAAGATATACTCTTAAAAACTTGCTAAAAAACCATGTTTATAAACCTTGGAAAATTTTACATTGATATAGATAGGGTTTTAGCTATTCTATCTGTAGAGCAGTCGAATATGAGGCGGTTCAAAAGAGCCGCCTCGCATGATGGTAAGGTTATAGACCTGACCTACGGTGGAAAGACCAAATCTATGCTCATAATGGACAGTGGTCATGCTATATTAACAAGCTATGAACCAGAGGAGTTGATGAAAAAGATATGGAAAGAAAAAAATGGCTTTTAATCGTTGTTGGGACGGTTTTTTTAGCGTTTTTAATATGGTTTCTCTATATGAATTTCACGGGCAGGGTGATTGTGAAGCCATTTATTATCAGGTTCGGTAGATTTGGAATTAAATGGTACTCCGTTCTTATAGCTTCAGGAATACTGACAGATTACATAATTGCAAGGAGATATTTCAAAAAAAGAGGTTGGAAAACTGAAGAGCTCGACGAAGCGCTGCTTTTTGGAGTTGTTCTGGGAATAGTATTTGCAAGAGCATACTATGTTATTTTCCAATGGGATTATTTCAAAAACCATCCCGCTGAAATATACAAAACATGGCATGGTGGTATTGCTATACATGGTGGCATTCTGGGAGCTATCCTGGCTGTGTGGCTTTACACAAGAAAAAAAAGATCCTTCACATTTTTAGAGGGACTCGATATTGCAAGCTGGCTCTTTCCTTTAGCACAAGGCATTGGTAGATGGGGAAACTTCTTTAACCATGAGGCATATGGGACTCCAACCAATCTTCCATGGAAGATGTTCATCCCACTCGCCTATAGAATGCCTGGATACGAGAAATATTCCTACTTCCATCCAACTTTTTTGTATGAATCCATATGGGACATTTCAAGTTTTATTCTTTTGAGCTTCTATATGAAAAGTTCGTACAAAAAACCTGGTGAAATAACAGCTCTTTATCTTGTTCTGTATTCTCTCGGTAGGATAATGGTGGAAGGCCTAAGGCTTGACAGTCTATATTTTGGCACCATTAGAGTTGCACAGCTTTTCAGCGCCGTTGCTATATTTATAGGGGGTCTATGGTATTTGAAGCTGGTGGAAAAAGATGAAACTGTCAGCAATTGATCTGGGCGATGATGTAGATGTAAAGCATCTCGTAAGGGAATATGAACTCTCACCACCACCTAACTGGGAAGATCCAGTCGTGCTTTCTTTACAAGAAGGTGAAATGTATATTTATAATTTTGGAGCAGTTGTTGGCAAAAATATGGATGTTTCTGAGCTTCTAAGATTAGCCCCAAACCTGATGCGGTTCGTCGACAATGGAAATATCGGAGAGGTTGAAGAATTAAACCTCGAAGAGGATCTCAATATAAAAGAAATCGATGAAAAAATATTGAAAGTAACAGCTTTTGCTCTGGCTCAAAGTGTAGCTCTTTCAAGGATGGAAAAGATTATGGACAATATAGAAGAAGAAGTCGAAAGGGTTCTTTATAAAGTTAAGAAGGTGTCTGGAAAGAAAGCTCTCAAAGTTGCTAAAAACTTGATGAAAACCCGTCATGAGCTTATATCAGATATAATGATCCTTGAAAAACCTTCGCTGACCTGGGAAGAAGACTTTCTCGATGAAGTTTATGAAAAAGTCGCTAAGTATCTTGAGCTCACAAGAAGATACAGGGTTATGGAAAAGAGGCTCGAAAGCGCCTTGGAAACTGTTCAGCTACTTATATCCATTTCTTCCGAAGCGAGAAGCAACCTCCTTGAGCTTACAATAATACTTCTCATTTTTATCGAAATTATTCTATACCTGTTCGAAATGGGGATATTGTGACTTTTAAATAATAAAATACATTCAAAGTGTTCATAAAAATGCTTTATTAATTCTTTGCAAAGCCTCTTTAACAATTTTTTCAGATGTAGCTACATTCATTCTCATAAACCCATTCCCAGCACTTCCAAAATTCTTTCCATTCTGTAGCCACAGACCACTTTTTATCAGTTTTTCAAAAATTTCATCACTATCAAGTTCTGTTTTTCTAAAGTCAAGCCAAAGTAAGTAAGTACCTTCAGGAAAATAAGCATCAACATAATCTTTACTTTCAGTCCATTTCACAACTATCTCCATGTTTCTTCTTATATACTTCAGAGTTTCTTCAAGCCATTTCCTACCTTCTTTATATGCAGTAACCATAGCCATCATAGAAAGCGGATTTGTCATATCAAGGTGGAGAGCATGAACATAATCTTCAAAGCTCTTTCTCAAATCTTCATTTGGTATAAGAGCATTAGCTATGTGAAGAGACGGAATATTAAATGTTTTGCTTGGAGAAGTTAAAACAACGATTTTGTCGTATATTTCGTAAAATTCAACAGTTGAATGAAATTTTTTGAATATCAAGTCAGCATGAATTTCGTCAGATATAAGGAAAACATCATTCCTTTTAAGAACTTCTATAAGTGTTTTAAGCTCACTTTCATTCCAAACCCTTCCAACTGGATTGTGAGGAGAACACAGAATAAAAGCTCTGGCGTCTTTTACTTTATTCTCTAAATCTTCAAAGTTCATTTTGTAGGTTCCATTTTCATAAACCAATTCGTTTTCTATAATCTTTCTTTTGTTTTCCCTGATGGTTGAAAAGAACGGCCAGTAAACGGGTGGTTGTATTATTACTCCATCGCCTTCTTCTGTAAAGACCCGCAAAGACGCTGCTATTCCAAAAACAACTCCCGGAACTGGCACGATCCATTCTCTTTTGATCTCAATATCGTGATAACTCCTCATCCAATGAATTAAAGACTCAAAATATTCGTCATCTTTGAATGTATATCCAAAAACTCCATGTTCTACCCTTTCTTTCAAAGCCTTTATGACGGGCTCTGGTGATTTAAAATCCATATCAGCAACCCACATTGATATTAAATCTTCCGGAGCTCTTTCTGGTTTCATATCCCATTTATAAGAATTCGTTCCTTTTCTATTAACGAATACCATCATTTTTTGCCCCCTTGCATGAAATTGTTGGCTTTTGAACTATTACTTTTGAAAAAACTTTTTCTAAAAAGCGATTAATTTTAGTTACAACAGCCTCTTCTTCCTTTATGGGATTAACCTTTATCGTATAAGCTCCTATCAGGTTCCCAAATAAAACATCAGTGAAAAGTTGGTCCCCTATTACTACAACTCTTTTGTGATTAACTCCCAAATCTTTTATTCTTCTCTTTATTTTTCCAGCAAACGGTTTATAAGACCGCCAGATTATTTCTAAATTCAAATCATTGTTCATTTGCCTCGGCGATGAATTGGACGCTATTAAAACCTTTGCTTTCTTTGAAAGTTCCTCCAGAAGTTTTTTATTCTCTTTTAAAATAGCTGTAGATTTCCACGGAGCGAGTGTGTTGTCAAAATCGAATATAAAAAGCTCAAAACCATTCTTTATAAGTGAATCATAGTTAACCTCTCTCACATTATCTTTCCACTCGTTGGGAGATATAAGGGCACCTATTCGGAAAAACCATCCGAACAGGAAAAAGAACGTTCTATATAAGATTATACTCAACGTACCAACTATTTTTTTGTATACTTTCATTGCTTCATAGATTTGCGGATTCACCATGATGGTATACATTCCTAATCTGTTACCAACTAAAATGTCTGTAAGAAAAAGGTCGCCAATTATGACACATTTTGATGGTGAGATATCCTTCTCACTTAATATTTTTGATATCCTTTTAATAGACGGCTTTCTAACACTCCAGTAAACCTCTATCCATGGGAATTCTTCTCTTATATGATTTACCCGATCCTTTTTTGCATTTGTTACTATTAAAACTTTTGCTCCCATTTTATTTAATTTTTTGAAAATCTCCTCCGTTTCTTTTTTTATCTTAATTTCCCCCCAGGGA
>JAGHBG010000244.1 GCA_021161105.1 Thermotogaceae bacterium
CTCTTGCTGATTTTCAAGGGATATAAGCCTGCCTTTTGGAGTTCCCTCCGCACTTTTCAGGTAAAATTCCCACTGTTCAGGTATCACCTCTGGTTTTATAGACAAGTCAACCTTCTCCCCATTTCTAAGAACAGTTACATTTATCTCCTTTCCTTCCTTAATAATGGAAGATATCACCGTGGGATCAAAGACATACTTTTCATTTACCTTCAATATCCTGTCACCGGGCAAAAGTCCTGCCCTTTGAGCCGGAGTGCTGTCATAAACAGTACTAACTCCAGCAAGGTTTACTCCCCATATAGAAACTATGATCATAAACAGAATATACCCAGCCAGTATGGAAAAAACAGGCCCTGCGAGAGCTATCAAAAGTCTCTGCCATGCAGGTTTGTCATAAAATCTCCTTCCTTCATCACCCTCTTCAAAATCATCCGGATTTTCTCCAGATAATCTCACATACCCTCCAAGAGGAAAAATGTTTATTCTAAAAGTAGTTTCTTTCCCTTTCTTCTTATAAATCGCTGGTCCAAATCCTACAGAAAATTCCAGAACCCTCACTCCAAATATCTTCGCAAAAATAAAATGTCCAAACTCATGGACAATAACTATTGCAAGGAATATTAAAATGAAATAAAGCACTGCCATATTATCACCCCTTGTGCTTTTTATCCTTTGACCTGAGCTCTTCTACTGCCTCAACAATCATGCTTCTTACGTATTCCATCAGTTCCTCTTCACTTTTAAATTTAACTGGATCCACGGGAGGAAGGATTTTTAGATAAACTTCTCCCGGGTCAAAGAGCAGACTTCTTTTAGGTACCAGATACATCGTTCCCCATATTGCAACAGGTAATACCTTTACTTTCGTCTTCATGGCAAGAGCCATACTACCTTTTTTGAACTCAAGAACATTTCCATCCCTTGTCCTGGTTCCTTCTGGAAACACTATGTAATTAACGCCATCTCTTAAATTCTTTAAAACCTTCTTTATTTCTCCAGCTATCTGTCTTGGATCGTTTCTATCTATAAAAACTCCTCCCATGTACTTTATAAACCACGAAACTCCAGGAATTTTCTCCAGCTCTCTTTTGGCTATGAATCCGCCCCTTGTAACATAAGCCAGTATAAGTGGTATATCCATTAAACTCTGGTGATTAGCAGCCACCATGAAGGTCTCATCAGGAATATTTTCTTGTCCTTCAATATGTACTTTTGAGAATAGCCAGGAGAACGCCCTGACGCCAAATTTTCTTACTTCATTAAGAACATATTTTTTAGATGCCTCTTCGCCTTTAAATATTTTAAGTATCTTCCCCCATGAAAGAACAAATCCCCCATAGAACACCAGATATATTGTTGCTATTATTACAAAATAAATCGTGGTGAAAATACGAAAAACCTTTCTCATCTGATCACCTCTTGGAATTTCTTATAATAAACTGGATCCTTCTTAAAGTATTCTTCAATAACTTTCAGATCTTCCGTCCTTCCTAATTTTTTTGCTGATACTGCAAGCTCAACAAGTGCATCCTTGGAGAAACCGTAGAATTTCCCGGATAAAAAAATCTCCAAAAAGTTGTAAGCTTCATCGTACTCCTCTTTCTTGTTGAGAACTTTCCCCAAAAGATACGCTATGTAATACCTCTGCTCTTCATCTTGAGAATAATCATAAACATTAAGAAGGATTTTATATGCAACATCATAGTTACGTTTTTCTATTTCGCTTTCTGCTTTACTTACCTGAAACTTCACAGCATTTTTTATGTAAAAGTTTATATCTACGTCCTTCGCGTTTATTTTCTTCAAGTTTTGTATAAACTTCTCTATATCACCCTCATACAAATATTTAAAAGCCCGAATTTCATTCCTGAGAATTGCATTTTCCCTGAGTGTTGATCTGTAAAAAATAAATGTGACAACAAAAAGAACTGCAAATATTGTCATAACAGTTAAAAAAAACCTGCAATTTTTCATAAAAGAACCTCCTTGAGGACTTCATCTATGTTTTCTACAAATCTTACCGAGATCTTATCAAGTATATCTTTTGGAACATCTTTTAAAGACGGTTCATTAGACTTTGGAAGAATTACCCCTTTTATGCCAGCCCTGACAGCTGCCATTATCTTTTCCTTTATTCCACCAACAGGAAGGACTCTGCCCCTGAGAGTTATCTCTCCCGTCATTGCAATATCATTTCTGACCTTTTTTCTTGTTACAGCTGATACAATGGAAGTAACCATTGTGACGCCAGCTGATGGACCATCTTTTGGAACAGCTCCTTCCGGAACATGAATGTGAATGTCACTCTCTTCAAATACTTCTTTGTGTTCAGAACCACAAATCTTTCTTGATAAACTCAAAGCAATTCTCGCAGATTCCTTCATTACATCACCCATTTGACCTGTCAAGATCAAATGTCCTTTTCCAGGAAGGACTGCACTCTCAACAAGAATAATTGTTCCTCCATAAGGTGTCCACGCCATACCTGTTGCAACACCAACAGTTGGTTCATTTAACCTTTCTTCATCCCTGTAAGGAGGATTTTCCAGATAAGTTTCAAGATCCTTTGTTGTAACCTTGACCTCTTTGTCTCCACCTACAATTTTAAGCGCTGCTTTTCTTATAATCCTTTCAATGGATCTTGATAGGTTTCTAACTCCTGCTTCTCTTGTGTACTCATTTATTATTTTCTTTATAGCAGAAGGCGTTATCTTTATCCTGCCTTCCAGATTGTACTCTTTAAGAAGTTTGGGAATTATATACCCCGTTGCTATCCTGTATTTTTCATTATCTGTATAACCAGGTATCTCAATGATTTCCATTCTATCGATAAGAGCTGGTGGTATTGTGTAAAGAACATTCGCAGTAACTACAAACACAACATCAGATAGATCAAAAGGAACTTCTAAATAATGATCAACAAATTCTTTATTCTGCTCGGGATCTAAAACTTCCAGAAGTGCAGCTGCGGGGTCTCCCTGGAAAGAAATTCCCATTTTGTCTATTTCGTCAAGTAAAAGAACAGGATTTTTTGTGCCAGCCCTTCTTATCATCTGAATTATCCTTCCTGGCATTGCACCAACATAGGTTCTCCTATGTCCCTTTATCTCAGCTTCATCCCGAAGGCCCCCTAAAGACATCCTGACAAACTTTCTTCCCACGGCCTCTGCTAGCGATCTTCCAAGAGAAGTCTTCCCAACTCCTGGAGGTCCAACAAGGCACAGAATGGGAGCCCGTAAGTTTTTTGATATCTTTCTTACAGCAAGAAACTCAAGGATTCTCTCCTTTACCCTATCAAGTCCATAATGATTCTTCTCTAAAATTTTCTTTGCTTCGTTTATATCCATTCTATCCTCTGTTTTTTCGTTCCAGGGAAGAGAGAGAATCCAATCAAGGTAAGTTCTAACCACTGTAGCTTCAGCAGAATATGGTGACATCTTTTCAAGCCGTCCTAACTCTTTTTTTGCTTTTTCCTTTACATACTCAGGATAATTTCCCTTCTCTATTCTTTCCTTTACCTCCTTTATCTCTACATCTTCCTCTTCCTTAAGTTCTTCCTGTATTGCACGGAGTTTTTCTCTCAAGAAATACTCTTTTTGAGACTTTTCAATTTTTTCCTTCACCTTTTTATCAAGTTCTTCCTCAATCCTCACAATTTCGAGCTCTTCCATCAAGAATTTCAAAATCTTCTCAAGCCTCTTTACTGGATGAACGGTCTCAAGAAGTTGCTGTTTGAATTGAAGTTTCCCGGGAATCATAGATGCAACAAAATCCGCAAATCTATTTGGATCGGAAAGATCTTCAAGTGCCATCAACGCTTCCTGAGGAATCTTTTTTGTTATAGAAAAATATGAAACAGCAGTTTCCTTAACTTTTCTCATCAATGCTTCCATTTTCTTTGTCTTCCTGTAACGCGGTTTCAAAATTTCAACTTCAAATTCAAAGTATTCTTCAGTTTTTAGAACTTTTCTTATCCTTGCCCTTTCAATACCTTCAACAAGGACTTTGTATGATTCGTCAGGAAGTTTCGCAATTTGCAGCACTCTCGATATTGAACCAACCTGGTACATGTCGTTTACAACGGGCTCTTCTATTGTTATATCTTTTTGGGATACCAGAAAAAGGTATCCGTTTTTCTCTTCCATTGCTTTTTCAAGAGCAATAAGAGATTTTTCCCTTCCAACAAAAAAGGGAACTACCGTTCCCGGAAATACAACGTTGTTGCTTCTCATTGGAATAACAGGGAGGCTACTGGGAATTTTCGGCTCATTACTCTTTTTCAAGTATTTGTCCAGTTTCCTCTCCTTTCTTCCAGATTTCGATTGACTCACTTATTTTTCCCTCCTTCTCCGTACCCATAAGTATGACCCGCCTTTTTCCATCTGGTTTAATGTATATCTTTACAACGATTCCGTTTAAATCTTCCCAAAATTCTGGAAAAAGGTCAGCCCACTCCACCGCTACTATTCCTTCATCATCTTCCAGTGTTTCATCAAGACCAATGTAAAACAAACTTTCTGGATCATCAAGTCTGTATAAATCAACATGATATAAAGTTTTCCTGCCAACATACACATTCATCAAAGTAAATGTGGGGCTTCTTACCTCTTCTTCGCTAATTTCAAGTCCTCTCGCCAGACCCTTAACAAAAGTTGTCTTACCAGCACCAAGCTCTCCTATTAAAAGAATAACTCCTCTATCTAGAACCCTTCCCAGGCTTTCAGCATAACTCTTAAGCTGCTCTTCATTTAAGTTGTCCAGTTCTTTGACCTCTTTAAAGCTTTCTTCCATTTATTGTATTCCTCCCTGAGATCTTTCTTTTTTGATATCTCTACATCTACTTTCATGTAAGATCTCAAATCTTCTATATTTGTCAATCCAGAACCAACAGCTGCGAGCATTGCAGCTCCCCTCGCTGTAGTTTCCACTACTTTTGGCCTCTGCACAGTAACTCCTGTGCTTTCCGAAATAATTTTCAAAAGCGGATCACTGTTGGAAACCCCACCATCAACTCTCAAAACATTGATTTCTATATCAGAATCTTCCGCCATTATATCCATAATTTCCTTTATAGAAAAGGCAATACCCTCAAGTGCTGCTCTTGCTATATTCCCCTTAGTTGTAGCTCTTGTCAATCCAATTATGAGTCCCCTTGCAGTTGGATCCCAGTGAGGAGCACCGAGTCCTGCAAAGGCTGGAACAATATAAATTCCACCGTTATCATCTTTATCAGCGAGTTCAGAAATCTCAACAGGATCTTTAAAAAGTCCTACTGACACAAGCCAATCCATCAAAGCCCCTGTGATAAAAACGCTTCCTTCAAGAGCATATGTTCTTTTCTCTCCTATCTTCCATCCTACAGTTGTAAGAAGACCTTTGTCAGAAAGAATTATATTTTCTCCTGTGTTCATTAAAATAAAACTTCCGGTTCCCATGGTAAGTTTCACATTACCCTCATCAAAGGCAAGTTGGCCAAATAGAGCTCCTTGCTGATCACCAACGAGAGCAGAAAGAAGTATCCCCCACCTGGTTACATCAATAACTTTGGCAGTGTTAATTATCTCTGGAAGGGTGAACCTTGGAATGGAAAATATGTTCAACAGTTCATCATCCCAATTTCCACTATGGATGTTGTAAAGCATTGTTCTTGAAGCGTTTGAATGGTCAGTAACATGTTTACCTGTCAACCTGTAGGCAAGGAAAGAATCTATCGTTCCAAACCGCAAAGTCCCCATATCAAGAGCTCTTCGAACTTCGTCCACATTATCTATCATCCACTTCATCTTTGAAGCGCTGAAGTACGGATCTACTACAAGCCCCGTTCTTTCATGAATGAAGTCTCCGTAGGATTTTTTAATTTCTTCTGTCATAGATGCAGTCCTTCTGCACTGCCAGACTATTGCATTGTATAATGGCTCTCCTGTTTTCGCATCCCACGCCACAACAGTTTCTCTCTGATTGGTTATACCCATGGCCTTGATCTTTTTTACATCCTGATCTTCTAAAATCTCATCCACAACTTCTTCAACTGTTTTCCAGATTTCATCAGGGTCATGTTCGACCCAGCCTTTCTTTGGATAAATTTGTTTGAACTTCCTCCGTGCAACCTTTATAACTTCAAAATCTTCATTAAAAAGAATAGCTCTCGTGCTTGTTGTCCCTTGATCAATTGCCAAAAACACCTCTATTCACCTCCATCAAGTTGTATAATCAAAAAAAAGGAGGTTGAAACCAATGAAAAACTTATTCCTACCTTTAATTTTATCACTTATCATTTTCAACTCTTTAATTTTTGCTGACCCTTTATCGGAAATAGAATGGATGAGAGATTCGAAGGATTTTTATATCTATATTAAGGCTGGAAGCATGCTTGGTGTGAAAGCTATAAAAGTCTTTGAAGTTCCCATATTCTGGGCTGATCCTGTTATAGCTTTTACAGGTTGCGACATTAACTTAATAAAAGCAATGGTGAGGAACGAATCAGGTTTCAAGGTACATGCTAAATCAAAAACAGGTGCTCTTGGAGTATCTCAGATAGTAAGAAGTACCGCAAAGTGGCTCGGACTTAGAAATCCATATAATGCTTTTGCATCTTCTTTCGCTATGTGCAAATATGTAAGGTATCTGTATAAAAAATTCCCAGATACAGAAAAAATGCTTATAGCATACCATGACGGCGAGGGCAATGTAAGCAAAGGGAAGATTTCACCTGAAGGGAAAAAATACGCCCGAATAGTGTTGAAATACTACAGAGAATATCAACAAACGGGAAAACTGGAGTTTTTCAAGGATAGGGTGTACTTTTTCACTTCCTTTGAATATTTTTACCCTTCTGATTTTGAAATTAAAGTAGGTGGTGTCGTATCGCTTCTCGGTGAAGCAGATCTGGAGGGCGGTATTTATGTTAACAGTGAAAAATACTACACACCTTTTGTAAGATCCTACATACGACCTTACTACGATCTTGCCTTTATTCTTGGTTGGAGCAACATGGGATGGGAGTTTGGATCATCCACATGGTATGGTGAATATAATCTTGAGGTGGTTGCAACACCACAAGGGCCGGAATCTACGATATACTACAACGGCATGGGTTTGAAGTTTAAAAGGGGAAGAATAGCACTATTTTACAGATTTGGCTGGTGATAGATTTGAAGGCGCTTCTATCTTTGAATGGCTTATGTTCAAAAACTTTTCTCAAAAATCTTGTAGAAAGTGAAAAATATGAAATCATCATAGGAGTTGACGGCGGAACCAAAAATCTACTCAACGCTGCTATATCTCCCGATGTTGTAATAGGTGATATGGATTCCATGAAAGGGTTAATCCATGAGATAAGCGCTAAAAAGATCATTTATCCAGAGGAGAAAGATGAGATAGACTCAGAACTTGCAATCGAATATTGCAGAGAAAAAAAGGTAAATGAACTCCATGTAGTGTGCTGGAAAGGCGAAAGAGTTGATATGGAATACGCACTTTTGATGCTTCTCTCAAGATACAGGCAGCTCTGGATAAAGCTTCTTGACGAAAAGAGCACAGTGTTCTTCGTCAACAATTTTGCAGAGCTCAACGCCAGTGCTGGTGAAAAATGGTCAGTACTTCCAATTGGTGGTGATGCCGTGGTTACATTGAAAGGGTTTAAATACGAGATAAATAAAAAAACGATGCCAAAAAACAAACCCTATGGTGTAAGTAACGTTGCTGAGAAAGGCAAGGTGGTTGTGCGTGTTCACGAAGGAGGTGTCGTTGTAGTAAGATGGAAGAAAAATCCGTTGTAATCATAGGAGCAACTGGTTCTATAGGAACACAGACTATCGAAGTTTTACGAAAGATAAAAGGCTTTAAACTCCTGGGTTTTACATACCACAGTAACGAGGTTAAAGCCAGAGAAATTTTGAAACTTTTCCCAGAAGCTAAAGTTTTTTCTACTAAGAAAGAAATCGAGAGTTTCTATGATTTTATGGAATCTACAAAACCTGATATAACTGTCCTGGCAATTCCAGGATTTGAGGGCTTTAAGGTTGCTTTGAAGACAATTCCATTTACAAAAAGACTTGCTCTTGCAAATAAGGAATCGCTGGTTTGTGGTGGAAAATTCATAAAAGAAGAAATTAAAAGGCATGGAGTAGAACTTATCCCCATAGATAGTGAACACAGCGCAATATTTCAGTTAATGGAAGATAATGTTGAAAAAATAGCCATAACAGCCTCGGGAGGTGCCCTGCGTGATATTCCTTTGAATGAACTATGGGAGGCAAAACCTGAAGATGTTTTAAAACATCCTGTATGGAACATGGGCGCAAGAATAACTGTGGATTCCGCAACAATGGTCAACAAAGCCTTTGAAGTTCTCGAAGCAATGGAACTTTTCTCGTTAAGAAGAGAGCAAATCGAAGTTTATATTCACAAAAGCAGCATAGTCCATGGCATGGTTTTTTTGAAGGATGGAACTGTTAAAATTCACGCTGCCATTCCTGATATGAGGGTTCCCATAGCTTACTCGCTGACATACCCCGAAAGGTTATATGAATACGAAGAATACCCAGAATTTTCAACTTTGAAGTTTGAGGAAGTGGAAAAAGAAAGATACCCACTTTTCTTTCTGGTGGATGAAATCTATGATTCTTACACCTTGAGAACGGTATTCAATGCTGCTGATGAAGTGGCTGTAGACTCATTTTTAAAAGGGAAAATGAGCTATAAGGATCTTGTAGAAACTGTGGAAAAAGCTGTTGAGAAAATGGAAAAAATCGAAGTAACAAGCCCTGAAGAACTTGTAGAAATTGACAAAAAGGCAAGAATTCTGACAGAGGAAGTGATCAAAAATGCTGGTAAAAATTGAAAAGATAGTTAACGGAGGATACGGCCTTGGAACATTTGAGGATGGTAAAAAGGTTTTCGTGGAGGGTGCATATCCCGATGAAGTTGTAAAGGTTGAAATCGTCAAAGAGAAAAGAGACTTTTCCTTTGCAAAACCAGTATATTTTGTGGAAAAATCTCCATTTAGAAGAACTCCGTTATGTCCTAATTTCAATCAGTGCGGTGGTTGCCACTTTATGGACATATCTTATGAGAAGCAGCTTGATTTCAAAAGAGAAATAGTCAAAGACCTGTTTGAAAGAATCGTTGGATTTTCTGATGTGGAAAAAACAGTTGCCAGCCCTCTGGGACTTAACTACAGAACAAAAGTTGAACTCACTGCAGCTTTTATAAAGGGAGAACCAAAGCTCGGCTTTAAAGTAAGAAAAAGTCACTTCTTAGTCTCAATAAAAGAATGTTTAATAGCTCCCGAGAGGGCAAATATGATTCTTGAAAAACTCCCCAAAATCTTGAGCGCTGCTGAAGTACCAATATATAACTTCAGAAAAAGAAAGGGAATACTTAAACATGTTGTGGTTAGACATGCGTTTTCAACCAATCAAACCATGGTTATATTCGTCACAAAAACAGAAAATTTTCCGCAGGCAAAGATATTAAGTAAATTACTTGTAAAAGAATTCCCGTGGGTATATTCAATAATCCATGTCATGAACTCCAAGGATTCTGTAATTCTGAGGGGTCCTTACAGAACCCTGCACGGAGAAGGAATCATAGTTGAAGAGTTTGATTGGGAAACATATCAAATTCCTCCAACAGCATTTTTCCAGAGCAATTACTATGTAGCGAAGAAACTTGCTGATTTTGTTTTTAAGGTGAGTGAAGTTTCTGGTAAAGAGAGGGTACTTGACTTATACAGCGGAGTGGGGCTCTTTTCATTGAGGTTGTCCAGCGCTGCAAAAAAAGTTGTTGGAGTTGAGTCAAATAGAGTCTCTTATAAAGCTGCTGTATCGAATTCTCATATCAATGAGAGGAAAAACACTTCCTTCGTAAATTCCGATGTTCTTGAATTTTTAAAAAATAACGAAGAAAATTTTGACATTGTGGTTGTTGATCCTCCAAGATCTGGGATGGAAAAAGAAGCTATCGCTGAACTTTTAGGAGCGAAACCAAAAAAGATAATATACATATCCTGCGAACCGTCGACACTGGCAAGGGATGTTAAAGCACTCGTTGATGGCGGATATAAGTTAGAAAGAGTGGTTCCTTTTGACATGTTCCCTCAAACTTTCCATGTAGAAACGGTTGCTTTGCTTCAAATGAAAAGTTCGTAATGTGATGAACGACTAAAAACATTTCACAACATTCTACATTATGCAGAGCTTTTTACATGGTTTAAATATTCGTATCATGCCGGTTTACAATGTATAAAAGCAGCGTTTGGCGCAAAGACATTTACCACCCTGAAGCAAAAAACAACATACAAAATAAATTATTGTCCTCCGACCAGCATACCTGGAGATTTTAGAGTATCATACAAGAAGTAAACGAAAAGTAGCTCAGATTTTAAATATTTCCAAACCTGTAGTGGGGGGATAAAAGCAAAAAGACGTTAAGGAGATTATTGAAAGGCATGTTAGGAATTCAAAAGGTCCAGGATTCTCAAGAGTTACAGGTAAGAAGATGATTCGATTTTTGAAGTCCAAAGGGTTCAGTGTGGTAAGAATAAAAGGGAGCCATCATGTTTTTAAAAAAATTCTGAGGTATAACTGTGGTTGTTCCTGTTTACGGCAGAGAAGAACTGGGGATGGGACTTATTAATAAAATTTTGCCTCAATTTCGAATTCCAAGAGAAGAATTCTTATCTTACTTTCGTTCCTGAAAATTACAAAATGGATACAATGAGCACCTGAAACGAAGATATTTATTCAGCTCTAAATAATGAATATAGTGACTCAAAATTTGTAAGCCAAAAGAATGCAAGGTGAACCATTGTCCTCTTCATTTTTCTACCATACTGGTCAATATCTCCCCGTATAGCTGGGGGTTAATCATAAAAAATGCTTGACTGTGATATAAAAATTGTGATAATATATCCATCGCTGGATGGGCGCGTAGCTCAGTTGGGAGAGCGCTTCCTTGACGCGGAAGAGGCCGTAGGTTCAAGTCCTGCCGCGCCCACCACTGCCCCCGATAAGGGGGCTTTTTATTTTTCATCTTTCCAGTTTTTCGGATCCTGATCTGTGGGAATATAAAAAGGTCCTTCGATATTTTCAGGAAGGTATCTTTGCTCAACCCATCCTCCAAAATCGTGCGGATATTTATAACCGCTGTTTGGTAAATTTTTTAGATGATGAGGAACCTCTGCGGGCAGGGAAGAGACTTCTTTAGCTCTTCTTAAGGCTTTATACGCTGAGTTGCTTTTTGGTGCAAGAGATAAGTAAATTGTAGCGTGTGCAAGATTTATCTCCGCCTCTGGAAGTCCCACCAACTCTACAGCCTGAGCTGCAGCCGTTGCTATAGGAAGAGCCATTGGGTCAGCAAGACCAACGTCCTCACTTGCCAGTATAATCAGTCTTCTTGCTATAAAACGCGGATCTTCTCCGAGTTCAAGCATTCTTGCAAGGTAATATATGGCAGCGTCTGGATCGGAGCCTCTGACGCTCTTTATAAAGGCTGAGATCAAATCGTAATGTTGCTTCCTGTCAAGAATTTCTCTTTTTTGTGTTTCCCCTCCTTCAATTAAGTTCTGGAGAGATACAAGGGCTTTTCTTGCGTCACCGTCACTGTATAGCACAATCGTTTCTATTTCTTCATCGGAAAGCTCTTTTTTAATTGTTCTAAGGGCTCGTTTGAGAATTAGCTTTACATCGTCGTTAGAAAGTTTCTTGAAGCGATAGACACTAAGTCGTGATAGCAAAGGTTCGATTACATAGTGAGAGGGAGATTC
>JAGHBG010000226.1 GCA_021161105.1 Thermotogaceae bacterium
GTCCCATCATTTCGAGATAGTCAATGGGTTCTATCAATTTTACCCTTTTTACAATATCTTCAAATCCGTATTCTTTTATTCTTTTTCTCGTTCTTGGATGCATTGGAAAAATAACTTCTATTTCCTTTGCTATCTCTTCAAGGTTTTGAAGGATAGCTTTTAACTTTTCTTGATTGTCTGTATTGAAATCTCTGTGAATTGTAACAACTATATAGTTTTCTGGTTTCAGCCCATATTTTTTATAGGCACCCAAGTTAAAAAGTGGTTTCATTTTTAGAAATACATCGTACATTACATCGCCCGCGAAATAAACTCCATTCGTGATTCCTTCTTTTTCCAAATTCTTACTTGCAAGCTCTGATGGTGTAAAAAGGTATTTAGAGACATGATCAGTTACAACTCTGTTGATTTCCTCTGGCATATCTTTCGGGTGTTGTCTTATGCCAGCTTCAATATGAGCCACAGGAATCTTTAGCTTAGCACCAACGAGTGCACCTGCCATGGTGGTGTTGGTGTCGCCGTATACAAGTATAACGTCAGGTTTTTCTTTTAACACTACCTCTTCAAATTTAATCATTATATGGCCTGTCATTTTCCCGTGGGTGGAAGAACCAACTTCTAAGTTATAATCAGGCTTTTTTATGTTAAGGACTTTAAAGAAAACATCTGACATATTAAAGTCATAATGCTGTCCGGAATGAACGAGAATTTCTTCTATTCCATGTTCTTTAAGCTTCTCATAAACTGCAGCTTCTTTTATAAACTGTGGCCTTGCACCAACGAGGGAGAGGATTTTCAAAGTTTATTCCTCCTTGTCATTGTAAAAATCCTGATTTTTGAGGAGCTGGTTTTCTGGGACGTCTTTCAAGTATTTAGCAGGAACTCCAACGTATATTGTTTTTGGGGGAATGTCTTTTGTTACTACAGAGCCGGCTCCAACAACAGCGTCTTCTCCTATTGTAATACCCGGTAGAAGAGTGGCGTTAGCTCCTATTCTTGCGCCTCTTTTAAGTGTAGGGCCGCTGAAATGCTTGAATCTATCTTTTGTTCTTCCCATGAAAGCATCATTTGTAAAGGTAACCATGGGAGCAATAAAGCAATAATCTTCAATGGTGGAAATTGCAGTTATGTAAGCGTTGGTTTCTATCTTTACCCACTTCCCTATTTTTGTTTTATTTTCAACAGCTGCTCCCCTGCCTATTATAGTGCCTTCTCCTATTTCTACATCCTCCCTTATAGTCGCAAGATCTCCAACAAAAACATTGTCAGAAAGTAATGCCCCTCTGTAAATAACGCATCCTGCACCTATAGTTACATATTTTCCTATCTTTAATGGTGGAAGGGTTTTTTTCTCTGTTGTTGCGCTTGCTTTTGCCTTAAAAGGTTCTTTGCCCAGTACAGTATTATCGGCGATAATCGAGCCTTCGCAAATTATAGTGTCTTTTCTTATTACAACGTTATGACCAATTTTTACATTATCTTCTATCACCACATTATCCTCTATCACCACATTTTCTCCAATTTCTACATTTTCTCCGATTTTCATGTTCTTAATAATTCCACCTCCCACATGATTATAACAAAACTATTCCTTCTTTTATCGTATAATAAGAATCGCAAGAGAAAGCGAAAGGATATGGATGGAGGAATTATTAAGATTAATAAATTATTTGGAGCATCTTGCCAAACCACCTTACATCGTTGATAGAAGAAGGGTGATCGTTTACTGGGACAAAGCTGCGGAGGATGTTGTAGGTTATTCAAAAGGCAAGGTCATTGGGAGAGGCTGTTCTGACAGTGTTCTTGAGCATATAAATAAAAATGGAATTGTTGGGTGTAATACTGATTTATGTTCCCTTATCTGGTCAATGGTGAAAAAACTTTTAGAGTACTATTTGTCGTTTATTCTTTGACCAAATGGTGTAAGAAAATCCCTGTAAGTGTTGCAGGTTTTCCTTTAAAAGATGAAAACGAAAACATAACAGGCGCTATCGAAATGTTTGAAGATGCCTCAGAAAGCGGTAGAGAGCTTGTAAAGGCGTATAACATTCAAAAGTCACTTTCTCCAAAGTCCGACGACAGGGTTTATATACTTTACAGTCCTTCTAATGTTCTTGGAGGAGATTTTGTATACTACAAGTACCCATGGATAATGCTTATCGGTGTGAGCGGGCAAGGGGTGGCATCAGCGCTTCTTTCAACTTCCATTATGATAATGATAGATAAAATTTTGGAAGAAAATGATTTAGCTATTTCTCAGATCCCCGGATTTCTTGAGAAGGAGTTTTCAAAACTTCATTCAGAAGGCTATTTTACAGCCATCATAGGTAAATTCACTGGTAACGGCATGGGCATTATCTCATGTGGCCATCCAGATTTTCCTGTTTATGATGAAAGCACGGGCGAAGTAGAAATTTTAAAGGTTAATAACGCTTTCCCCATTGAAATGGGCTTTAGTAAGGCTGAAGCTCTACCGTTGCATGTTGAAACAAGTGGCAGATGGTGCGACTGAAATAAAAGTATCAGATAGAGATTTATTAAATATTGAGGGATTGGCGGGCATTTTTGAGAGAACGCAGGATATCAAGCAGATATACAAAGAAATTATGAATATCGACCCAAAGAAATTTCAAGATGATGATATTATCCTTGTTATGATAAAAGGTTGAGTACTAAAATTATTTTTTTGTTTGACATATAAGGACATTTTTGTGATAAAATAGAGCAAGGTTTAGAGTTATTTTTACAAAACGAAAGGAGGGGGAATGGGTATGAAGAAGCTTTTTGTGCTTTCTTTAGCGTTGATAGCAGTCTTTTCATTGGCTGCAGTTATCAACTACGCCATTTACGAAGAACCAACGACACTCAACCCGTGGAACTTCTACGGACCAAACACTACAGTTTGGAACGATTATGTCCTGGCAGGTAAGTGGGGATCTCTTTACACCTACTCTGACAAGAGATTTGACTTTATTCCGTCACTCGCAGCTGACTTCCCAAAGAAGGAAAAAGAGGGAGACCTCTGGGTTTACACTATTCCTTTAAGAAAGGGAGTTTGGTGGAGCGACGGTACATTGTTTACAGCTGATGATGTTGCCTTTACAATCAACACAGCTGTTAAACTAATAAAAGATAAAGGCCTTGGTGGAAACTGGGTTGGAATGTATGATCCAGATTTTATTGAAAAAGCAGAAAAAGTAGATGATTACACAGTAAAGATTTACTTCAAAAAACTTGGGCTTGCAAAAGTAGAATTTGGAGCTCTCATGGGAGCCATTCTGCAGAAAAAATACTGGCAGCCAATCGTAGAAGAAGCGCTCAAGCAGGATAATACACTTCAGTACCTCTACGATGAAAAATGGGCAAAGGACGAACCGGGACTTGGTGCATTCGAGCTTGCAAAATGGGAAAAAGGAGCATTTGTGGAAAACAAGGCACTTGATAGCTACTACGATGGAGGATTTGAAGAAATTCTTTACAAGAATGGTGCAGTTGAGCTCAAAGCTCCAAGCGGATGGCACTGGACTGGCTACGGAGAGCCAGAAGGAGATGTCGAGCTTAAGGTAACAACCGGGCCGTTTGTTGATGACATTATTTACAAAATTTACAAGGAAAGAGCGGTTGCTATCACGGCTCTTCTCAAAGGAGAAGTTTCTTACATATTCAACCCACTTGGACTTCAGAAAGGTGAGCTTGATCAGCTTAAGGGAGCACCTGGAGTCAAGATCGTAGCCAATGCTTCCAACGGATTCAGGTACCTTGCATTTAACATGAGAAGGTACCCAATGAATATCAAAGAATTCAGGCAGGCTATAGCTGTCCTTATCGATAGAAACTTCCTTACACAGAGAATCCTGCAGGGACAGGCTATACCACTTAAGACAACAGTTCCTCCAGGAAATGCGTTCTGGCACAATCCAAATATCAAATCCACAGCAGAAGTACTCATAGGAAAACCAGAAAACCAGATTACAATGGGTGATAGATTCAGAGCGGCTATAGAGCTTCTCAAGAAAGCTGGATTCAGATGGATAGTTCCTCCAAAGGTTGTCGGAGATAAGGTTGTTAGACAGGGTAAGGGACTTATAGGACCTGACGGTAAGCCAGTTAAGGCCATAGAACTCATGGCTCCTGGTGCTGGATATGACCCGATGAGAGCAACAACGGCGCTGTTCATCCAGGACTGGGCTAACCAGATTGGTATTCCAATAAAAGCTAACCTTGTTGACTTCAACACAATTGTATCCAAAGTCTGGGAAGAAAACTTCAACTACGATATGTACATGCTTGGTTGGTCACTTAGTATCTATCCAGATTACCTTGTTGATTTCTTCCACAGCAAGAGAGCTGGGGCTGGAGACTTCAACACACCAGGTTACATGAATCCACAATTTGACGAACTTGCTGATAAATTCCTTGCTTCAACGGATTTGAACGAAGCAAGAGAGCTTGCATATAAACTGCAGGAAATGCTTGCGGAGGACCTTCCATATGTTATCCTCTTCACAGCACCAATTTACGAAGCTTACAGATCTGATGAGATCCAGTTCCCATACACTGAGGTTCTTGACGGAATTCAGAACCTGCTTGGATTCCCATCAACAGTCAGACCACTATCTGAGTAATGCATGAAAGAATAATGTAAAGCCCGGTCCATTTGGGCCGGGCTTTTGTTTTTTGTTTAAGGCACTTGATTTAAGATATTTATTTATGATATATATCAAAGATGGTGTGCGAAATCTGGAGAGGGAAGGTGATATGAGTGATAAAGTATATTACAAAGCGTGTTGTTCAAATAGTCATACTACTATTTATCTATGTAGCTGCTGTGTACTGGCTAATGGAGGCTATGCCAGGCAGTTTTATTGATAAATACATCATGAACCCCAAGATAACGCCAGAGGCCAGGGCAGCTATTGAAAAGCAGTTTGGATATGACAAACCGGCTTTTCAAAGGTTTTTACTTTACATGAAGAACTTTATGAAGGGCGATCTTGGAACTTCTTTCACTTTTTATCCAAGAAAAGTTTCTGACATAATAAAAGAAAGATTGCCAAGGACCCTTTTCCTTTTTGTAACTGCTACATTAATTTCTTATGTAGTTGGATTTAATTTAGGAAAAAGAATTGCATGGAAACGTGGAAAATTAGGTGATAAATTTGCAACTTTTGTAGGTATCATATTCTGGACGATATTTACGCCTATTTTAGCTATATTTAATATATGGCTTTTTGCAATAGTTCTAAAAGGCCTCACAGCGAGGGGAATTTTTCTTTTTATATTGACAGCGGTTTTTGCATATATGGCTGGTAATTCCACGGCTCGTAGACTCGTTGAAAAGAAAGAGACTCCTTCGCTTGTGAGTGCAGTCGTCGTTTCTCTTCTCTGGGCTGCAGTTTTTGTGGCTATCATTCTTTCTTCTAAAACCGGGTACTTTGGATTTTATGCAAAAGCGATTCTTTTACCCGCAATAGCCTTTTATTTATTTGGATATTCGATTGGCGCGAGGATAGCAAAGAAACTTATAAGAATATATGGTCATCACGGATTTAAAAAGGAAGGAAAGGTAGAAAGTGCTCTTTGGACCTTTGTTATTCCAGCTCTGATGGTTCTTGTTGTGGCTGCAATTGATGTGATAATTAAATACATTCCTTTGAACCAATTCATAAACCCTGAACTTTGGAGAACTGCACCGTTTAGTTCACAGGAGGTCTTTATAAAGCTTCTTTGGAGTGCATTCTTTGTAATAATAGCCGTTATGGTTGCTTTTGCTGCTCAAGCACCTTTGAAAACGGTGAAATCGAAAAAAATAGCCTTTTGGTTGGTTATACTTATATCCCTTGCTGCTATGGCAATATGGTGGACAAACGCAGCATATGTTGATCCAAAGGCAGGACAAATTTTCAAAATGGGAAGATATGCGGTTGACATAATAATGCATATGATCCTCCCAATACTCACTCTTACTATTCTTTCTTTTGCTGGCTCAATGCTTGTCATGAGGGATACAATGCTTGAGATAATTAAAGAGGACTACATAACAACGGCAAAAGCTAAGGGTTTGCCAGATAAGGTGGTTAGAGACAAACACGCGGCAAGGAATGCTTTGCTCCCTCTCATCACTAATTTTGTCATAAGTCTGGGTTTCACAGTTAGTGGAGGAATTATCACAGAGACTATGTTCTCGTGGCCGGGAATGGGTCTTGCCTACCTCCAGGCGTTGAACGAGCAGGATGTGCCACTCCTTACAGGACTTTTAACATTTACTGGAATATTTGTTCTGTTTGCGCATCTTGTAGCAGATATTCTTTATGCCTTCTTAGACCCACGAATCAGATATTGAAGGTGAGGTGAGGGCATGGCAAATGAACAAAGAAGAGAAGCATTATGGATAACAAAGTTAAAACTATTTGCAAGATCCTTCAAGCAGAATTGGTCTCTTTTTAAAGAGAGGAAGATAGCTATATTTGGGCTTTCAGTAATTATTTTCTTTGCGATTTTTGGTGCGATTTTTCCTCTTTATGTAAAATTAGTGAAAAATGTGTATGTTGAGAAAACGTACCAATTTGCTGAAAATATTTATGGCCTTTACAACAAAGAACTTTTTCCAAGTTTAAATGATGCTATAAAAAGTGGTAATGGAATAAATTACAAAATAGAAAAAGTGCAGATAGAACAAAGGATAAATTCTGAGATAAAAGAACTTTTTAAGTCCCACAAAATGGCAGAAGAGAATGAATTTGCTGATATGGTAAAATCTCTTCTTTCCGAAAAGTATTTTGATTTTGATACAAGAAATAACATTTATCTTTCCATATATGACATATTTTCAGATATGGGTAGCATAAATGAAAGTAACCTGGATGAGCTTACAAATAAAGTAACGACGTATTTCTTTAGAGATAAGATATCTCAATTTATAAATGAATTTGGTGAAGAAGAAAAAGCGTTTATAGCCTGGAACTTTTTAGATGAGAAGAAATTAAAAGAAACACTTCTTTATACAGCAAAAACTATGCCCGATTATTTCATTACAGTTGCGCAGAGCTACAACTTATCTATATCTAAGGAAGATCTTCAAAAGGATCCAGAAAAGTATGTTAATGAGATAATAAATTATTCCAAGTACAACATACTTCCAATTGCCGATTTTACTTATGACGCTATTGACATGGACAAGATAAGAAAATCTTTAAGAGAAAACGATGCTTTCTATACCGATCTTGCTCTCTTGATGAAGGATGTTATTGAGGCGTATATAGGCGATACCCTAACGCATGATGTTCTAAGCAAACAGAAGGATAAGATAATAGACATAATCGTTGAAAACATAGATATTGATTTTTTGTCAACAGCATATCTTGAGGCCAAGATAGTTAGCGAATTTTCCGGATCTTCTGAAAATCTTAAAGGTTATCTTGAAAGCATAATGAGAAAGCACATCAAAAAATCCGCAATAGACGATCTTAGTTTTGATTCAGAAAGAAAACTGCAAAGCATGAACAACACGATGGATTACTATAAAGAGACCTTTTACAAATTTTTAGGGCTTAACGATGAATTTGAAAAGTTCAAAAAAGATTACAATTCTGGGAATATGAGTGAAGCAAAAGAAGATTTGAAAAGAATAATAAAAACCTTAAAGCAACTTTCAAGTCTTAGAAAAACAGCGGCTATTACATCCAATTGGGTTGAGAACTTGAAAGGCGGGAATGCAGGATATGGGAAGATGGGACTTGACTTTGGTTCCATAGATGCTCAGGTTTCTTCATACCTGAAGAAATCTTCCGATGCTTTCTTCGATGATCTCATGAACCTTGCAAGGGAGATAACGGACTTTTTAAACACGATGAGTGAAAAGTCAATAGAAGATGCTTATAAGGTTGCAAAAAAAGCCTATCAAGATATGGAAAACGGGAATGAGATTAATGTTGAAGAGGTTGAAAAAGCTTTGAACATAAAAGTTGGAGAGAAAACACTACTTCAAGAGGATAACAGGCTTTATAAGCAGTTTAAAGAAAAAGGGAAAGTTCTTGAAGATCTCTCGAAGAGAATCGTGATCTACGATATCTACTATCTTGCGGACTTTTTCTCCAAAAAGCTTGAGGAAACTTTTGGCAAGTCCGATATCGTTACAAAGATGCAAAACGCGTCGAAGCACTTTTCTGACCTTATAAGCAGCAGCAAAGACTTTAATCTTGAAAGAGAGCTTAACAGCTTTAAATCGCTTGTTGCAGAGTCAAGAAAAAGCATTATGAACGTTCCTCTTGAAAAGATCTCCCTTTCTGAATACAGCATAGCTATGATCGATCTTTTGATAAAATCTCATGAGGACTTCCAAAAGGAGATAAAGGAAGTTCTCAAAGCATACATCGGTAAGAAACCTTCAGATGACCTTTATAACAAACTCATAGATGTTGCTGTTAAATTCGATTTGAAAGAGATAGCTGAGTCTTTCTACTTCTCAAGTTTGCCCTATGATCCAGTTACTGGTAATGATGGGCTTTACAACAATCCAGCACCACCTTCTGTTTTGCATCCGCTTGGAACAGACCCACTTGGAAGGGACATTATGGCGGAAATGATGTACTCAACCCCAAGAGAATTTGTCCTTGGTGTTACAGCAGCCTTGATAACGGTTGTTATAGGAACGCTCATTGGTGCAACAGCGGCGTATTATGGTGGTGCAATTGACACGTTCTTCATGAGACTGGCAGATATAGTTATGCTTTTCCCTTCCCTGGCACTTTTAATGGTTCTTTCGGCTTTCATAGAGCTTACACTCTTTAGGTTGGCGCTTATAATGGGAATCATATCGGGATTTGGCTCTATAACAATAGTATTGAAGGCTCAGGCACTCACGGTTAAAGTCAGGCCATTTATAGAAGCGGCAAAGTCTGCAGGAGGGTCAAACAGATACATAATAACCAGACATATAATTCCAAATATCCTGCCGCTTTCTTTCCTTTACATGATGTTTTCCGTCACAGGAGCTATATTCTCAGAAGCAACTCTTTCATTTTTTGGGCTTGTGCAGCTTAAGATGAGTTGGGGGATAATCCTTCACACAGCTCAAAGTCAGGGATATCTAATTGGTAGCAACATAGGCACGTTCTGGTGGCTGTGGGTTCCACCAGGAGCGGCTATTACTTTAATCTGTTCTGCGTTCTACTTCCTGGGTAGGGGACTCGAAGAAATAGTAAATCCAAGGCTTAGATCGAGGTGATAAGAATGGAAAAGAGAGTAGTTCTGAAAGTAGAAGATTTGAAAATGCATTATAAAACAAAAAAAGGTTATGTAAAAGCCGTTGATGGAATATCCTTTGAGCTTAATGAAGGTGAATCCCTTGGAATAGTTGGTGAATCTGGTTGTGGAAAGACTTCGGTTTCCATGACTATACTGAGGCTTCTCCCAGAGAATGCAGAATTTAAGGGTGGCCATATATATTTTAATGATGGGAAAGGACCAATAGATCTTGTGAGTTTACCAGAAGATGAGATGAGAAAGTACCGCTGGAAAGGAATATCTATGATATTTCAGGCGGCTATGAATTCTCTTAATCCAGTTTACAAGGTAGGAGATCAGATAATAGAAGCCATCCAGAATCATTATCCAGATTTATCCATTGATGAAGCAAAGAAAAAGGTTGCAGAACTTTTTGAGCTTGTCGGTCTTGATCCAAAGAGAATGGAGCAATACCCACATCAGTATTCTGGTGGAATGAAACAGAGAGCAATAATAGCTATGGCGCTTTCCTGTGATCCCAAAGTAATAATAGCAGATGAACCGACAACAGCACTTGATGTCATTGTTCAGGATAGAATTCTTAAGGAAATGAAAAAGATACAGCAAAAGCTCAATATGTCTATGATATACATTTCTCATGATATTGCTGTTATAGCAGAGGTTTCTGATAAGATAGCGGTTATGTATGCCGGAAAGTTTGTAGAATTTGCAGATTCAGTAACTATATTTAAAAGGCCGTCACATCCATATACATATGGTTTAATGCACGCTTTTCCCAGTGTTGTGGGTCCAAAAACAGAACTTACAACGATTCCTGGAGAACCTCCTAATCTTTTAGATCCTCCAAAGGGTTGTAGATTTGCTCCGAGATGTCCTCTTGCTACAGAAGAATGTTGGGAAAAAGAGCCAGAGTACAGGGAAATAGAGCCAGGCCACTGGATTGCGTGCCATCACCCATTAAAAGTCGGAGAGGTGGTGAAATTCGATGAGCAAAAGTGATCTTATATTGAAAATAGAAAACTTAAGAAAACTATTTCCAGCTGAAAGAAGAGTATTTGGGAAAGTTAACCTTTTTGTCCATGCTGTTGATGGAGTAAGTTACGAGATAAAAAGAGGAGAATCGTTGGCTCTTGTTGGAGAATCCGGGTGCGGAAAAACAACAACTGGTAAGATATTAGTGGGGCTTTATGAGCCAACGAGTGGTAGAGTACTGATAGAAGGCGAGGATGTCACACCTTATCTCATACAAAATAAAAAGAGAGTTATTGAGTATTTGAAAGATATGTATCTTAATAAATTTAAAAAAGGTGAAATTCCGAGCTCGGAAGTTGATAAGAATATGTATGAACTTTACAAAAAGCTTGGAGAAAATGAGTCTGCCTTCATAAATCATTTCATGAAAGATAGAGGAAAAAAGATGATAGACCTTAGGAAAAAGGTTCAGATGATATTTCAGGACCCTTATGAATCACTGAATCCAAGAATGACAATTTATGACATAGTTGCAGAGCCCCTTAATATTCACAATATTGGAACTATAAAAGAAAGAGAAGATAGAGTAGCTGATCTTTTAGCTGATGTCGGGCTTACGCCTCCAGATTCGTTCCTTTTCAGGTTTCCACATGAACTTTCTGGTGGGCAAAGGCAGAGGGTAGCAATAGCAAGGGCTCTTATTTTGAATCCAACTTTTGTTGTTGCCGATGAACCTACATCGATGCTTGATGTTTCAATAAGGACAGGAATTATGAAGCTCATGATGAAACTTGCCGATGAGTACGATATGAGTTATCTTTACATTACTCATGACCTGGCCGTTGCAAGATACATGGCAAATAAGATAGCGGTTATGTACCTTGGAAAAATAGTTGAAATGGGAGACATAGAAGAGGTTCTCCACAATCCGCTCCACCCATACACAAAAGCGCTCCTTACTGCTGTTCCGGTACCAGATCCAGAGCACAAAAGAGGAGAGCCTGATATAAAGGGTTCTGTTGCAAAGCCAATAAATCCACCGCCAAGATGTAGATTTTACGATAGGTGTCCTCTTGCAACTAAGGAATGTGAAAAGCTTCCGCATCCTGAACTTAAAGAAGTTGCACCGAATCATTGGGTAGCCTGTTATGTGGTTGCAGGTGATGTGAAAGCAAAGTAAAATTAATAGATGCGCACCCAAAATGGGTGCGTTTATTTTTATATTTCCAATTTTTTTAATATTTTTAAGGGAGGAAAGAAAATATATGCCAAAGGTTAGAGCAAAGGTTGATGTATTCTCCACTCCAATTCCTAAGGCCCTTTTAAAACTTGCTTGGCCTATAATAATTACCAATTTAACTCAAACTCTTTATAATGTTGTTGATGCTTTCTGGCTTGGGAAATTAGGAAAAGTCAAGTTCGGTGCACCAACTGTTTCCTTTCCCATAATTTTTACCTTTATGTCTCTTGCAAATGGACTTTCATCAGCTGGTCAGGCTCTTGTAGCTCAGTATGTTGGAGCTGGACAGAAAAGAGTGGCTGAAAAAAGTGCAATGCAGGTTATCGTGGTAGGCACTTTTCTTTCCATTTTACTTGGAATATTTGGATTTTATACAGCGGGTGCAATGCTGAATCTTCTTGGAATAGGTGAACCAATAGCTCCCTATGCAGAGAGCTATCTTAAGATCATATTCTTAGGTTTGCCTTTAACATTTTTGATGATTATTACTCAGGCAATAGCTCGTGGTTGGGGGGATACCGTATTTGCTATGCATGTTTCGATGTTTTCAATGTTTGTGAACATAATTTTGGATCCCTTTATGATATTTGGTATAGGTTTTCCAAGGTTGGAAGTTAACGGTGCAGCCCTTGCAACAGTAATAGCTCGCTTGCTGGCTGTTGTTTACTCTTTATATGTTTTATTCAAAGGTAGCATTGGTTTTAAAATTCATGTTTCTGATATAAAGCCTGATATGCTTTTTGTGAAGAAAATACTGAGCATAGGAATCCCGGGAGCTGTTGGGCAGGCAATAACATCCAGTGGTTTTGCTGTTATTATGGGGATTATATCAAGATTTGGTCCGGCAGTTGTCAGTGCCTATGGTGTTGGGCAGAGAATTACTTCGATGCTTACAACAATTGGTTTTGCTATATCAAATGGCGTTACCACGATGGTTGGTCAGTTTCTTGGTGCAGGCGAGGAGAAAAAAGTTGATGAAGCTGTAAGATGGGGTTTTATAGAAGTTTTTGCAATAGTTGGAACTCTGGCTGTGTTTCTCTTTCTTTTTGCTGACAAAGTTACGCAGTTTTTCATCAATGATCCGGAGGTTATAGAGCTTGGCAAGATATTTTTCCATTTGATTGCATTCTCAGTGCCGTTGTTTGCAATGGTTACCATAGTTGTGGGAGCGTTCACTGGTGCTGGGAAAACCCTGTATGTTGCCATAATAAATGTAACGCGACTTTGGGGTATAAGAGTTCCACTTGTTACATTTTTTGCTAATCTTTATGGCTTTAAAGGAGTTTTTTACGCTATGGCTATAAGTAATGGACTTGCGCTTCTGCTGGGATATACGATGTTGAAGTTAATTAGATGGAAAAAGAAAGTAATTTAATACCTGATCAGAACGTATATTATTGATATTAATGTTGAAATTGCCACAACTGTCATGCCTAATTTCAGGAATTTGTAGAATGTGATCTTTTTTCCATATTGTGCCAGTATCTGAAGGGATATGACATTTGCCGAAGCACCTACAGTTGTTCCATTCCCTCCAAGACAGGCGCCAAGTGCCAATGACCACCAAAAAGGCTCAAGATTGGCATAGGTATGAGGGTCTATTTTTTGAAGAGATTCTATAACGGGAATCATAGTTGCAGTGTAAGGAATATTGTCTACAAAGGCAGAAATAATCGCAGAGAGTGATATGAGAAGTGCTTTTAGTTTTTGCACACTTCCTGAAGATAAATTGATCATGAATATTGCTATTTTTTCAAGAACTCCGGTTTCTTCAAGAGCTCCTGTTATTATGAAGAGTGCAACAAAGAAAAATATAGTTCCCCAATCCACTCCTTTAAGAAATTCTTCCACTTTTTCCTTTTCTATTATCAGTACTGATGAGAATCCCATCATCAAAGCTATAGAAGAGCTCGGTATATCAAGTTTATGTTGAAATAAGAATAACGTTATGGTTATTCCGAGTAAGACTCCACCTAATATGATTTTTTTTCTATCAAAGCTTTTGTATATGTCCTCTCTTAAAGTGTTTTCAGCTTTTTTGTTGAATTCTTTTCTGTATACAAGCAAGAGGAAAAAATCAACCACGAAGAAAATTATGATTGAAACAGGAGCTAAGTTCTTTATGAAATCGATAAAAGTCAAATGGGCAGCAGTACCTATCAATATATTTGGAGGGTCTCCTATAAGTGTTGCTGTTCCACCAATGTTCGAGGCAAAGATCTCGCCAATCACAAAGGGAACAGGATCAAAGTCAGCAGCGTCTGCAACAGCCAGAGTCATAGGAACGAATATAAGGACAGTTGTTACATTATCAATGAATGCTGATATTACGGCTACGAGGAGTGTGAAGGTTATGAAAAGCATTTTCAGGTTACCTTTTGATACACGCAATCCCTGAATTCCAACATACTGGAAAAACCCGGTAGTTTTCATGGCTTCAACGAATAGCATCATACCAATAAGAAGAAATATCGTGTTGAAATCCACATATTTTATATAAACCTCATGTGGATTTTCAAAGACTTGCAAAAACATAAGGGCTGTAGCTCCTATCATCGCTGCAATAGTTCTGTGAATTTGCTCTGTAACGATGAAGATGTAAACAATAAAAAAGATAGCAACAGCTGATACGATTTCGAACACAATATCACCCGCTAATAATAAATAAAACCATTTGCGATTTTACAACAAAATCCTTTGTTAGTAAAAATGTAATCTGATTGAACCTATAATAGAGATAATTGATGGACAAAAGGTGGAATTGGTCTTAGTTGTGGTATAATTCTATGGACAATTCTATATCCTCCCGCATCATGCGGTTCCCTAAGGGGATTAAAGGGGAAGCCGGTGAAAATCCGGCGCGGGACCGCCACCGTGACCGGGGACGAAACCCACATAAATGCCACTGGGATGTTGAAATCCTGGGAAGGCGTGGGGAGTAGGATGATCCGGGAGCCGGGAAACCCGCCCATGATGTAAGGAGGACCACCTTCCTCGGTTTCAGGAGGGTGGGGAAAATTTTTTAAAGAGGGAGGGGTTATTGTGAGAAGATTCCTGGTGATAGCAGTTCTTACCGCTCTTTTAACATTACTCTTTTCTTATCCATTGACTCTCGTTGATGATCTTGGAAGAGTAGTTACCATTAACTCACTGCCGCATAGAGTTGTAAGTGCAGCACCAGCAGCTACAAGGTATCTCATTTATTTAAATCTTCAGGAAAAGGTTGTAGGAGTCACAAGCTGGGATATTTTGAATGTTGAGAAGATAGGTAACATGGTACCTCTGAATATCGAAAAGATAGTTTCTTTAAGGCCAGATGTTGTATTGACATTTGGTGGTTTTCAGGCGGGGGAAATTCCAAAACTTGAAAAATTCGGATTAACTGTTTTTGCTATAAATCCAACAACTTTGACTGATATTTTAAGAGACCTTGTTTTAGTTGGAACCATATTTTCTAAAGGAGAGGAAGCAAAACAGCTTGCGGATGAGCTTCAAAAAAAGATGCTTGAAGTGGCAAAGAAAGCTTACAAAGTTCCTGTTGATAAGAGACTTAAGGTTCTTTATCTTATGGGTGCTCCAGATTCGGGTATGAAGGAATTCTGGACTGCTGTGACGGGTTCTTACATGAATGATTTGATAACGCTTGCTGGTGGCAGGAATATAGCTGGAAATCTTTCAGGGCCGAACGGATGGGCACCTGTATCTCTTGAATACATAGTCAAAGAAAATCCAGATGCCATAATTGTTGCTTCATTCATACCTGGCTCGGACAAAAAGGTGATGAATTCGATACTTTCTTATCAACCTTTCAGTCAGCTGAAAGCTGTGAAAAACAAAAAAGTTCTTGTTGTTGATGGCAATGTTGCAAATCAGCCAAGCCCTCAGATTTTCAAGCTTTTAGAGGAGGTATACAGGTTCCTCTATGAAGAAGAATAATTTGTTGTGGATTGTTATATTAGTATTTGTTGCAGTGTTGTCTATAATCTTGTCAATTATGCTGGGGAGCGTGAAAATCTCCCCAGCTGACGTTTTTAAATCACCAATAGTTCTTTATATAAGACTTCCAAGGGTTATTATGGCTTTCATAACTGGAGCTGCCCTTTCGATTGTTGGACTTACTTTCCAGAGTCTTTTAAAAAATCCACTGGTTGATCCTTACCTTATTGGGGTTTCTTCTGGGGCTTCTTTTGGGGCTGCGCTTTCTTTCTCAATAGCCGAAAGCTATGGATACTTTTGGGCATCAGTAGCACCGTATATGGCTTTTGTTTTTGGTCTTTTTTCGGCTATCTTGGCAATAGCTTTTTCCAGAAAAGGTAAGAGGATCTCCACAACAGAGCTTGTTCTTGCTGGGGTTTCAATGAATATGATTTTCAGTTCTGCAACAGTTTTTCTTCTATATTTTTTTAGAAGATCTTCTCAAGGGTATTCCGTCTGGATTTTCGGAAGTCTTTCTGGGGTTGTATGGAAAGATACAGTTCTTCCATTTCTGATATTTGTATTGTACCTGATTTTTACTTATACTCAATCAGTCCGTCTTGATGCCTTTTCACTCGGTGAAGATTTTGCAAAGATTGTAGGTGTGGAAACAGAATTTTTAAAGCTCACCTTGTTTCTGTCCGGAGTTTTTCTTACAGCTACCTTAGTTTCAAAAGTAGGAAGTATTGGTTTTGTGGGTTTGGTTGTTCCTCATATAGTAAGAATGCTTTTTGGACCATCACATAAATTTTCCCTTTTATATGCCATTCTTGTTGGAGGAAGTTTCCTGGTGCTTGTTGATTTGTTTTCAAGGATCGTTGCTCCACCACTTGAGATTCCCATAGGTATAGTTACTTCATTTGTTGGTGTTCCTGTTTTCTTGTACATCATGAAAAGTGGTGATGAGCGATGATAAAGCTGGAAGGTGTTTTTTCCGGATATAACAGAGAGCCAGTCTTGAAAGATATATACTTTGAAGTGGAAGAAGGTTTTGTTGGAGTAATTGGTCCGAACGGCGCTGGAAAATCAACACTTTTGAAAACGATAGCTTCTTTGGTAGAGGTTTACGAGGGTGCTTTGTATATAAACGGCAAAAGCGTGACAGACTATAAAAGAAAAGAGCTTTCTAAAATATTGACTCTTGTATCGCAGGACTTTTTTCCTATATATGACTACACTGTTAGGGAGTTAGTTGAGATGGGAAGGATAGCTCATCAGGGTTTTTTTCCAAATTGGACAAAAGAAGACGAAGAGCAAGTGAAAATAGCTATTAATACACTGGGTATAAAATATCTTGAGAGAAGAAGATATTCTCAAATAAGTTCTGGTGAAAAAAGGCTCGTGATGCTTGCAAGGGCGATTGCCCAAAATGTCAGAATAATTCTTGTTGATGAACTCGAGCTTCATCTTGATCCAAAGCATAAGATGGTTATAGCATCTTATCTTAAAAAGTTAAGCAAAATGGGAATAATAATTTTGGCTGTTTTTCATGACATTGATCTTGCACTTTCTTATTCTGACAGGATAATTGGTGTAAAGGAAGGTAGAATTACGTTTGATTTAGATGTATCAAGTAGCAATCTAAGAGAACATCTTGAAAAATTGTATGGAGTAGATTTTGTTGAAGTTAATGGAAATTTTGGAAAGAGGATTTTCCCGTTTTATAAATGATAAAATATCCTATGGGTGATCATTATAGTTCAAACCGTTGTTGGTACCTGTGCAGGGCCTGTAAGTATACTTATTGACGAAGGAAGAGCTGTAAAGATAAAGCTGGGACAAACTTTTAAAGATGTTCCAGAGTTTTTTGTTGAGCCGTTCTATAGCATAATAAAAGCGTATTTTGAAGGAAGGATAAAGCTTATAGATTTTCCTGTGAAGCTTGAAGGAACAGAATTTTTAAATAGGGTTTGGCAGCAGGTTAGAAAAATTCCATATGGTTCAGTCATGACTTATGGGCAGGTTGCAAAGATTGTGGGAACATCTCCGAGAGCTATAGGGCTTGCCATGAGGCTTAACCCTCTTCCATTGTATATTCCCTGTCATAGGGTTATAGCAAAAAAGGGTCTTGGTGGATTTGGTCCAGGCCTTGAGTGGAAGCGCTTTCTTTTGGAGCTGGAGGGAGTTTTGTTGTGAAAAAGTTTTTGTTTTTCATTATTCCATTTCTTTTGGGAGTTTTTAGCGTTATGTTTATAGGATTTTTTGTATTTTATTACTACACAGAAGATCTGCCTGATCCTGAAACTCTTCTTCCGGCGAGCGCAAGGATACTTTATTCAAATGGTTCTCCCTTGTATCTTTCAAGAAGCTTGTGGATGAATTTAGATGAAGTGCCGGAGGTTTTTATAAAAATGCTTCTTGCTTCAGAGGATCGAAAATTTTACGAACATGCTGGTTTGAGAATAAAGGGAATAATACGGGCTATATGGGTGAATCTGATAACCCAGAATCCAACTGCACAGGGTGGTAGCACTATAACTCAGCAACTTGTAAGAACTTTATATTTAAGCCCTCAAAAGACCATAGAAAGGAAAATAAAAGAGATGTTGATAGCCCTCTGGCTTGAAAGGCATAGATCAAAGGACGAGATACTTGAAATGTATATAAACTCTGTTTATCTGGGCAACGGCCTTTATGGCTTTGGCATTGCATCAATATATTACTTTGGTAAACCCTTGAAAGATCTGGATATTGCCCAGATGGCGGTGCTCATTGGAGTAGTTAAATCACCGGAGAACTATAATCCATTTGCCGATGAAAAGATGGCAAAGATGAAAGGCGAGATAGTTTTAAAAGCAGCACTTGATACGGGCGTTTTGGATAAGGCAGATGTTGAAAAGGCAAAGATAGAAATAGATAACATGGTGTTCAAGAAAGAAAAATATTATTTTGATGAGGAAGTTTTTTGGAGGGTGATAGAAGAAGCCCGGACAGTTACAGGTCTTTCTTTGCAGGAACTCCGAAGTGGATATGAAATAATCACAACTCTTGATAAAAATTTGCAAAACATAGTAGAGATGGAATTGGGTGATAATATGGCATGTGTTGCCGTTGACAAGTCGGGAAAGATTCTCGCATTTAAAGGAAAGGAAGCTTCTGCTGGAAGGAAACAACTTGGTTCTGCAATAAAACCCATGTATTATCTTTATGCTTTTTTAAATGGATA
>JAGHBG010000214.1 GCA_021161105.1 Thermotogaceae bacterium
GAAATATATGAAAATATATTTGAAGTGAGAAGAATTAAAAGCTCGTGTTCCAAATATGACTCTCACTCCAGGAAAGATATTTCAAACAGAAATTCAGACTTTCTTTTTTCCAACCACATTTATATACGGTCAAATACAACTAATTATTGGCAATTATCTCTGATTATCTCTCTATACGTTCCTCGTTCGTTCATATCCTCATTATTTTAGAATTTGGCTCATAAGGTAGTTATGTGATATAGTCACTATGTAATTACATAATATTGTCATCTCCAATTTTTAAAAAAGGGGGGATTGCTATGAGGAAAACCTTGATACTGGTGGTTTTATGCATGCTGGCCGCAGTTATTTTAGGAAAGCAGCTGGTGGTAGGAGTGTCTAGCTTGTGGGTGGGGAACGATTGGAACCTGTTTGTCAGTAACGAGATAAAGCAATTTCTGAAGGCGAAGGGAGTACGAGTTATACACACAAACGCTATGGGAAAAACTAGCCAGCAAGTAGCAGATGTGGAAAACTTCCTGTCAATGGGCGTTGATGGAGTGATTATTGCTGGTGGAGAAGGACCAGCGTTTTTTGAGGTGTCCAAGAAATTGAAAGAAGCGGGTATACCAGTTGTTGGTATTGATATGTTTTTGCCAGGTGCTATCTCGAGCGTTGCATCAGACAACTACAGTGGGGGTATTCAAATAGGACTGTTCTTAGTTAAGTACATGGGGGGAGAAGGGAAGGTTATAGTCCTTGACACTCCAGGTTGGCAAACTCTCGCGATAAGAAAAAGAGCAGCCTTAGCGGTATTCAAGGAATTCCCAAAAATAGAAATAGTTGGTGAATACGAAGTAGGGACTTCCGATCCTGTGAATTCGGCTTACAATATCGTTTCCAATGCATTGAGATCACATCCTGATCTCAAGGGCGTCTTGTGCACCTGGGGACTTCCTATGGTAGGGGCTGCCCATGCGGTGAAAGAGATGGGGAAAGCTGATCAGGTGGTTATTGTTGGTGCTGACTCTGATAGGCCTGTTTTGGAGGAAATGGCGAAACCAGATGCCCCAGCTATGGCATGTATTGGACAGGATCCGCGTGAATTGGGAAGAATAGCTGCAAAAGTAATTTATGATGCTATTACAAAGGGGGCTACTAATATTCCGCCCTTTATATTTGGACCGACTATTATGGTCAGCAATAGGATCCCGCCAGAAGACTTTTCCAAAATAGTAAGCGTTGATCCTTCAAAATGTTGGGACATGGTTTATCCTGAATATAAGAAACCTTTCAAGTGATGAAAGTTCTAAAAGAAAGGAACTTGGAGGGGGGATTTTTCCCTCTCTCTTCCCTTGAAAACAAAGTATTTCGGGAGGTATAGCGTAATGGACAAGAAAAAAGTAGTACTCAAACTAACGAATGTAGTCAAAGAATTTCCGGGTGTTAAAGCTCTAAAAGGCGTAAATTTTGATTTATATCAAGGTGAGATACATGCACTTATAGGTGCTAACGGTGCTGGAAAGACCACTTTGGTTAGGATAATCACCAGGGAATTAAAAGAAGATTCGGGGAATATAGAATTCATGAATATAAATCTTAAAAAGATCTCCGTGAAAGAAGCTAGACAATTGGGTATCAGTATGGTGGAGCAAGATATAAACCTGATACCCTTTTTTACGGTAGCGGAGAATGTAATGCTTGGGAGCTTTCCTACAAAGGCTGCAATAATTGATAGGAAAAAGTTAAATGGATTAGCCGTAAAATTTTTGAAAAAAACAGGGAAAGATTTGGATGTCAAGAGAAAAGCTTATAGTTTAAGCCCAGCAGAGCAAGTTTTTGTAGCCCTTGCAAGAGCGCTTGCAGTAAATCCGAAACTTTTAATTTTGGATGAACCAACAGCACGTATGGGATTGTCGGATGTAAAAATCTTGTTCACCACACTCAGAAGGTTAAAAAGCGAAGGAGTTTCTATCATTTATATATCCCACAGATTGGAGGAGATTTACGAAATAGCCGATCGAGTAACAATCCTGAGGGACGGGGAAAATGTACTCACATCAGAAATTTCATCGGTTTCTGCGAATGAGATAGTAAAGGCTATCATAGGTGAAAGAGGAGTTGTGACTTTTATCCGAAAAAAGGAAACAGTGTTGAAAGAAAGGGAAGAACCAGTTTTAGTTGTTCGGGGATTGAGTGGCTATAAATTTAGAAACATCAAATTGGAAATTTTTCCAGGCGAGGTTGTTGGACTAGTCGGAATGGTAGGGGCAGGGAAAACGGAGCTTGTTAATGCAATAGTGGGTAGAGAAAAAGGACTGGAGGGAGACGTCATACTTGATGGAAAACCGATTACTTCTCCTTATAAAGCTGTGAAGTTTGGTATGGGAGTGATTCCCGAAAAGAGAAAAAAAGAGGGGATTGTGGGAGAAGCCACCGTGTGTGAAAACATTTCTCTACCCATTCTTTCCAAGATCATCAGATTCGGGTTCATAAATTTCCTACAAGAAAGAAGTTATTGTAAAAAGGCTGTTGAAATATTTAACATTCAAACCCCATCTTTGACTCAAAAAGTGAAATATCTCAGTGGTGGCAATCAGCAGAAGGTAATTGTTGCTAGATGGTTTTTGGCAGGGAAGAAGGTTTTAATATGCGACGAAGCTTCTCAAGGAATGGATGTAGGAGCGAAGTTTGAAATATATGAATTTATAAGAAAGTTTGCAAAAGATGGCGGAGCCGTTCTTTACAGCACCAGTGATATACCAGAAGCCGTTCAAGTATGTGATCGCATTGTTGTAATGCATAGAGGAGAAATTGTTAAAGAATACGAATCCACAGATGATATTTCCTTAGACGAAGTTGTTCTATATGCAATGACTGGTAAAGGAGGTCAAATCAATGCGAAAGAGAATTAGTACTTATAGTTTTTTGATAGTTGTCGGCTTTATCATTATGTTTTTTACTTTTGTCAATCCTCGGTTTTTAACATGGACAAATTTTTGCACTATATTTAAGCAGAATGCCATACTTTCTATCATTTCACTAGGTATAACAATAGTGATGATCACAGGAGAAATTGATTTTTCGTACGGGGGAATAGTGGGGTTAGTTGGTGCTATTTTTGCGGGAATGATAGAGAAGAATTACACACCAATTTCAGTGGTGTTTTTGTTACTGGCCGTTGCAGTAGGTTTTGGTGTAATGAACGGTTTTCTAGTAAGTTACCTTAGGCTCCCCTCCTTCATGGTCACCGTAGGTACTATGTTCATTGCTATGGGGCTGGAAAGAGCTTATAGTTCAGGCTTAACGTGCTGGATTAAAAATGAACATTTACTTGTGATAGCCCGTGGAGAGTTTCTCGGTTTTCCGAATCTGGGTTGGTTTTCTTTGATCACTTTGCTGATTCTCGTATGGTTGATTTACTTTACAAGACCTGGTTCTCATTTTCGCTCTATAGGTGGCAATGAAAAAGCTGCGAGAGAAGTCGGAATTAGCGTGACTTTCTATAAACTCCTGGCATTCATGCTAGCTGGGTTTTTGTATGGGATAGCAGGAATCTTGGAACCTTTAAGGGTTTCCGGAGCTATTGCCTATGCCGGTCAAACCTATCTATTACCAGCTTTAACTTCTGTTTTTTTGGGAACAACTATGTTTTATTTGGGGCAATACAACATCCCTGGTACTTTCGTAGGTGCCTTCATAATGACAATGCTTATGAATGGCCTCACTCTAGCTGGTCTGCCTTTTTATCTCACTCCATTGTTTCAAGGAATACTTCTAGTGATAGCTGTAGCCATTGCTAGTGATAGAAAGATAAAGCAAGTAAAGTTTTAAATGAGGTGAGAACATGAAGTTGAATGCTATTACGGCAGCAAAACAGCCTCTTAAAAGCAATAAATACTTGAGGATCTTGATTCCATTATTGCTTTTAGGAAGCATAATATTGATTTTTGGAATGTTAAAACCCGCATACGTTAGTTTTGGCAACATATTAAACTTACTTTCGGAATTTAGTATGGTTGGTTTGGTTTCAATAGGAATGGCTATAGTACTTTCAGCAGGACAAGTTGATTTATCCATAGGTCACATTGCTGGAATCTCAGCCGTGGTAACATCTCTGCTTTTAGTTAGGGGTGTTTCAACATTTTTGTCGATATTGTTGGGAATAGGAACCTCAACGGTTTTTGGCATCTTAAACGGCTTCCTAACCGCATATTTAGGGGTTTCTTCTTTCATCGGGTCGTTGGGCACGATGTTCATAATAGTAGGGGTCAGATATTGGTTAACAGGTGGAGCAACTATTATGTGTTTACCCTCAAGTTACACAGCTCTTGGAAAAATGCCATATCCTCTGATCTTTCTCATCGGTGCTTTTTTACTCGCGTTTTTTCTTATGGACACCACTGCTTTGGGCAGAAGGCTGTATTTGATAGGAGAAAACCTTGATGCATCAGAATTATGTGGAATTAGGATCAGGCAAGAGACATTCATCGTATTCATTTTTTCCGCAGTGTTTGGAGCCTTCGCTGGAGAAATTTTGGCAGCTCGCCAAGGATTGGCAAATGTAGATATAGGTGATAGATTTATGATGGAAGCGTTCATAGCAGCCAATCTTGGAAGAGTACTTTCAGGTGAAAGATTAGTAGCTCTAGGCGCTTTGTTTGGCTCAGCCCTTCTGGTCTTTTTAATAGGAGGACTAACGATGCTGGGAGTAGATCCAAGTTGGCTTAATTTCATAAAAGGAAGCGTTTTCTTAGCGACCTTAATAGGTAGCATAATTACAAAAAGGGGTGAAGAGGAATGAAGATAATAAGAAGAGAGCTATCAAAGATGATTGATATAAGTGTATTAAAACCAGAAGCCAGTATAAAAGAAATAGAAGAGATGTGCAGAGCTGCAAAGCGTTATAACTTTAAAGTAGTCTATGCTTTGCCCTGGTATATTCCTATAATACGGAGCTTATTAAAAGGCACAGAAGTAGAAATTGGAGCCCCAATTGCTTTCCCCTTTGGGGGAGTACCAACTGAGGTTAAGGTTTATGAAACTACTAAATATTTGGATTTAGGCGCGACTGAATTTGATATGGTTATTAACTTAGGCGCCTTGAAGTCCGGAGATTATAAATTGGTTTATAAAGATATTGAAGAAGTTGTGAAAGCAGCACAAGGTCACATTGTAAAGGTTATTCTTGAATTGCCTTATCTTGAAGAAAACGAGGTATTTGAAGCTTGCAGAATTGCAGAAGATGCAGGAGCGCATTTTGTTAAAACCTCAACAGGATTCGCTGGTTATGTTCCGAAGGTTGAGGATGTATATTTGATGAAAAAAGCATTGAAAGGTAATACTCAGGTGAAAGTTGCTGGTGGTGTTCGCACCCTTGAACAGGTATTTGATCTAATAAAAGCGGGTGTAACGAGATTTGGGGTTAATATGAACTCTGCTGTTGGTATTATGGAAAAGTTTTCTCAAGAATATGGAGAAGAATATGAGCTCTAAGGGGGAGTTAACATGAAGCATGATGCTTTGTTTATAGGTGCTGACATTGGCACAAGTGGAGCAAAAATTGCTTTGTTCAATGAGAAAGGTGAAATAATAGAAGAAAGCCACTATTCTTACAATGTATATCATCCTATACCTGGATGGGTCGAACAGGATTCTAACGATTGGTGGAAAGCCTTCGTAACTGGAGCAAGGAAAGTAATTGAGAAAAGTGGACTTAAAAACAAAGTGCTTGGAGTCGGTTTAACACATCAAAGGCTTTCATTTGTTCCAGTAGATCATGAACTTCAACCATTAAGACCTGCTATTCTTTGGAATGATACGCGCTGTTTTAACGAGAACAAAGAGGCAGAAGATAAATGCAATGGAAAGTGGATTTTTCAAAGAACGGGATGTTATCCCGGCCTTTGGAGCGTCTATAAGGTTCTTTGGATGAAGAATAATGAGAGAGATCTATATGATAAGACACATAAGATTATGCTTGTTTTTGATTTCATATGTCACAAGTTAACGGGTAAAATGTGTACAACGGAAAGTGCGGCAATAATGACAGGTGCTTTAGATGTGGAGAAAAAGAACAAATGGGCATGGGATGTACTCGAATGTCTTGAGGTCAAAAAAAATATTTGGATTGAGACTATACTTCCTGGGGGTGCTGAAGCTGGCAAGATTCAGGAGAATGTAGCGAAAGAGATTGGTATCCCAGAAGGAGTAGTAGTTGCTACGACAGCGGGAGATCAGCCATGTGGAAGTTTAGGAGCAGGTTTGTTAAAGCCAAATGAAGTTGCTGTGAATGGTGGCACCTCCTGTACCTTGGAAGTACTATCTAAAGATTTACCGAACCTTGATAAGCCTAGTTTCTTCATGGAAATAAGCCCCACTGGTGAACACATTTTAGAAGAGTCGATTTATAGTGGCGGTTCTGCATTAATGAATTGGTTTAGAACGAACTTTTTCAGATATGAGGAAGAGTTAATAAAGGCTCGGAGTGAAAATGTATGGGAAAAATTGTATAGCCTTGCAGAAGAAACGCCACCAGGTAGTCGCGGAGTTATGGTCATACCCTACTTTTCAGGAGCAAGTGCTCCGTTTTGGGATCTTTCGGCAAGAGGCTTAATAAGTGGATTAGCCCTTGGCACAGAAAAAAAAGATATAGTTAGAGCCATTATTGAAGGCATTGCTATGGAAGCAAGAAGACAACTGGAGTTCATTGAAGAAGCAACTGGTAGAAAAATAGAGAAAGTGATAATGTATGGAGGCTCAGCACGTAGCAGCGTTTGGAACCAAATTTTTGCCGATGTTCTCCAAAGGAAAGTGGTTGTTCCAAAAACGGTGGAAACAACTGCTTTGGGAGCTGCAATGTGTGCTGCAGTTGCTAGCAGTTATTACGAAAGCTTTAAAGAAGCTGTTGAGAATATGACAGGGATTTCAAGAATCTTTGAGCCGAATGTCACTTACAAATCATTGTATAATGAGATTTTTGAAGAAGTCTATAAGCCTTTTTATGGAAGAATATCAGATCTTGTGAGTAAGTTAACGAAAATAGCATCAAGAATGATAAAAAAGGAGTGATTTATACACTATGGAATTCGTGTGGCCAGATAGAGTTCTTATTGATAAAAAGTCTCCTGTTCCGCTCTTTTTCCAAATAGCAGAAAAAATCAAAAAAATGATCATGGAAGGGAAGATTAAGCCAGGTGATAAGCTCCCTCCTGAAGAGGAGTTGTGTCGGATTTTTGATGTCAGCAGAACAACGATAAGAAATGCTATGAATCAGCTGGTTATTGAAGGAATCTTAATCAGAAAGAAAGGAAAGGGAACATTTGTAGCAAAGCCAAAATTGGATCTGACTTTCGCAAATAAATTTATAGGTTTTGGTGAGGACCTATTAAAGCGTGGGGTGAAACTGGACAACATAGTTTTATCTAAACGAATAATAAGTGCTCCTGAGCAAATAGCAGAAAGACTCCACATAAGAGCTGGTGACAGAGTTTTCTATCTTAAAAGGTTAAGAAAGGTTGAAGAAAATCCAATTTTGATTGTTAAGTCTTATCTCCCATATGAATTATACCCGGGTATAGAAAAAGTGGATTTTTCAAAGGAACTACTCTATCCAACCCTGCGCAAAAAATATGGCATTACTATCTCGTGTGTGAAACGCACATTTGAACCTATTGTACTAGGAGAATACGAAGCAAAACTTCTAGAAGTGCAGCCACATATACCAGCTTTCTTTGTAAAAAGTGTGAGTTTCACTGAGGAAGGTTATCCTGTTGAATATTATGAAGCGGTAATAAGAGGTGATATGGGGAAAATCACTCTAGTAATAGGAAGATGTATGAATTCTCAAAACGTTTAAAATCTTTTGCTATTTTTCTTAATGGGATATTTTCCCAGGAAGTATTTGTTGTTTGTTTTACTATATCTTAATCTTAATTATTTCAACTCCAGCTTCTATAAAGAAGCAATTTGTTTTGTTTACTATTTGATTAAGAGCCTTGGGTCTTTGACGATGTATTTAAGACCTCCAGCTGGTAAGGATGCATAACAAAGGGAACAATTTCTACAACAAGTGCAGCAACAAATATCACATCCTATACATCCCAGTTCATATTCTCACCTTACTTTATGTATCCTTTAAGTGTTGGAAACTGATTCTTTATCTGTAGCATGCTTTACATAATTGTCATCTGGAGTGGCGTCTTCTGTAGACACTGCAAAATCGCAGTTTTGCAAGGGTTATCCTGATTACAAAATCCTAGAGGTGCACAAAGGCAAGCATGAAATTAACCATAAGGGAGTGGAGGAAATGAATAAAATAGATCTAAAAACTGGTGATGTGTTACTTCTACCCACAGAAGAAGGGCCTGTTTATAAATGGCTAGAGAGAAAATACTTGAGAAGTCTTTTACTACCTTTGTCAGTAATTTACTGGGGCATAAATACATCCATGCTGAAATGTACATAGGAGCAGGCTGGATTCTCACGGCATGGATAAACGGAGTAAAGCTTGTAAAGACTCACTCATGGTATGTAGATAGATTCGATATCTTCAGACATCCCAAAATAGAAGATAAGCATAGAAGATGGATAGAAAGGATATACCAGAAGTACTGAAACCTTCCTTATGATTATGTATCTCTTGCCGAAAACACGCTTATAGAGGTAGCTTCTGCAGGTATGGAACCAATAGAAGCATACTTGGAAGGAAAAATGAGATA